>JACIYQ010000114.1 GCA_014359855.1 Parvibaculum sp. | reverse complement strand
TTTGCGGCACGGAATAGAAGAAAAGAAAGACGTGGATGACCCGCCAAAAAAGTTTGAAGGAGGGCCGGGTCATGACGGTTAAATTTGGATTCGAAAATTAAACCGGACAGCAGTGGATTTATTCCCGGGACCCAATCCACGTTTCCGGGAGTTGCGATGCTAATGAGTCCCGGCAACGAGTACCGGGATGACACTTCCATATTTGGCAGTCTACGGAGCATTGCCCGATATTCCCCGAATCTTCAGGAAGCATTTTCGTGTCGCCCTTTTCACTTTCGCCGTCGCCGCGGCGAAAGTGAAAAGGGCGGGCAGTTTCCTGCCCGCCCGGGTTCCGCTTACGCGGCGTTGATCTTCGTGCAGAGCTCTTCGCGCATCTGCACCACGTCCTCGCCCAGATAGGCCACCGTTTCCGACGCCGCGACCGCTTCGTCCGGCGGGAAGATCGCCGGGTTGGTCCGGTACTCTTCCGGCATCAGGTCGAAGCCCGCCTTGTTCGGCGTCGCATACTGGATGTAGTCGGTGATGAGCTGGTTCGCTTCCGCCTCGTAGATGTAGTTGATGAAGGCATGGGCGTTTTCCGGGTGCGGCGCGCCGGCCGGAATGGCCAGCGTGTCTTCCCAGAGCAGGCCGCCTTCCTTGGGCAGCACGAAGCCGACATCGTCGTCCTCGGTCATGAGCTGCGCGATATCGCCATTATATTCCATGGTGATGTCGACTTCGCCAGACGCGAGCAGGTCCTGGCCGTTGTCTTCGGCGAAGGATTTGATGTTCTTCTTCTGCTTGATGACGAGTTCGGCCGCCGCCTCGTTCTCGGCCTTGTCGGTCGAGTTGGCGGAATAGCCGAGATATTTCAGCGCGCAGGAAAGCATCGTGCCGCAATCGGAGAGCAGCGCGATCTTGCCGGCATATTCGTCGCTGTCGTAGAGCACCTTCCAGCTGTCGGGCACGGAGGAGACCTTCGACTTGCGGTAGCCGATGCCGATGGTGCCCCACATATAGGGAACCGAATATTTGCGGCCCGGATCGAACGGCTCGTCCAGGAAGCGCGGGAACAGGTTCGCCATGTTCGGAATCTTCGAATGGTCGAGTTCCTGCAGCATGTTGCCGGCGACCATGCGCGGGATCCAGTCGTTCGACGGCACGATCACGTCATAGCCGGGATTGCCGCCCCGGAGCTTGGCGAAGAGTTCCGAATTGTCGGCGAAGAGGTCCATCTTCACCTCGATGCCCGTCGCCGCCTGGAAGTCGGCCAGCGTCGTCTCGCCGATATAGGTATCCCAGTTGTAGAAGTTCAGCTTCTTTTCCTCGGCGGCCGAAGCGAACTTGGGCATCGTGGTGATGCTGAGGCCTACTGCGGCTGCGCCCGTCATGAACTGCCTGCGCGAGAGCGCGCTCAGCAGTCCGGCCATGCCTCTTTTGCGGTTCATGGATGTCATCCCTCCATCTTGTGGTGTCTGTGCCCCGCCCCTGCCGTGAGATCGAGCGGCCGAGAGATCGTCAGTGTTCAATGGATTTTAAATCAGCGCAAGCGAGGGAGCCCTTCGCGGGGGGCCCGGCGTTGAAAATTTTAAACGGAACGAGGGCCGCCCCCCGCCGGACCCATGTGCGGTGCAAAAGAAACGGGCAGCTTGCCCTCGCGCGGGCCATGACGGAGGCCCCAATGCCTCTCCGGCGGTCTTTCGGGCCGCCGGACGGCCGGTTCCGTAACGGTCACTTTTCCAAAGCCTCTCCGCCGTCCCCGCGCTAGTCTGCGGCCATGACCATATCCTCCGAATCCGAACTCGAAGGCCTCCGCGCCATCGGCCGCAACCTCGCCGACCCTTGCGCGCCGACGGTGCAATACGAACACTCGCTGGTGGTGACAAAGAACGGCCCGGTGATTTTGACTCTGGCTTGAGGCGATTTTCCCTCTCCCCTCGGGGAGAGGGAGGGAGCGGGCGTAGCCCGCGGAAGGGTGAGGGGGAGCCGCAAATTGAAGCGCCGGAATATTCCCCGCGCCCGCCAGCTCCGCGTAGAAGCAACGGACGCCGAAGCCCGCCTCTGGCAGCACCTTCGCAACCGCATGCTGGGCGGGTTCAAGTTCCGGCGGCAATTCCCGGTCGGTCCCTATATCGCCGATTTCGTCTGCATCGAACGAAAGCTGATCGTCGAACTCGATGGTGGTCAGCATGCGGACAATCCCGCCGGCGAACGCCGCACGCGCTTCCTCGAGCGGCGCGGCTACCGCGTCGTTCGCTTCTGGAATCCCGATGTGCTGTCGAACACCGGCGGCGTGCTCGAGATGATCCTCCTCGAACTCGGAAAGTCCCCTCACCCTTCCGCCGTCTGACGACGGCTCCCTCCCTCTCCCCAACGGGGAGAGGGCCGGGAACAGCGCCTCTATACGTCCCTCTCCCCTCGGGGAGAGGGGTGAGAGGCGCTTTGCAAAAGGTCCAGTGGACCTTTTGCAGCCTCGAACGCCCGCCGCCGCGAAGCGGCGGTGGGAAGGGTGAGGGGGAGCCGCAACGAAAGCCCTCACCGCCTCCCTCCCTCCAGCGCCTCGATCCTGCCGGTCGGTCCCTCGAAGCGCTCCGGCGGCACGGCATAGAACTCGACCTTGTTGTGGGAGAGAACGGCGAGCGTGTCGCCCAGCGCGTCGCGCATATGGGCGGAGGGGTTCCGGCGAAAACCGGTCACGAAAAGTTACGCCGCGCGCTTTGCCGCAAACGGGCCACGCACAATGCGCGCCCTCGAAGGGCGGGGAACGGGAGCTACGGCGACAGGCCCGTCCGCGCTCGCTCTTCCCTTGCGGAATAAGGGGCTGTCCAACCGCAGGGCGCAACATCGTTGTCCGGACTTATAGCGTCAGGCTGGCCGGAGGCTCAAGCCGGGGGGTGCCGGGGCGCGGTTCTCCAGCTCCTCGATCCGGTCGAGCAGCGCCGCGTAGTGGGGGGCGGGGATAACCCCGCACTTTGTGACAGTTCGATGACATTCAGATGACAGTCGCCGCGCCACCCCGAAAAACGCCCGGAATCCGCCATGTCTGTTTGTCACGGTTCCGTAACGGTTCATGTGGCCCGAGGCGCGCTCCGCCATCCCGCAACGCCGCCTGCCCCCTTGACAATCCGGCCCCATAGAAGGCATGGGCGGTTCATCCCCGGCGCGCGCCGGATCTTGCGGGTGTTTAAGATAGAGTACGCTGCCTCTGCCTGGCCTCTTGCGTAAGTACCGCTGAAAACGCCGGTTGTGTTCTTTTTATGGGCATCGAAGCGGCTTCGGGCGCCGCCGCGCTTTGCCCCGCATGGCTAGAATATTAAACATCCGCCGCCGATTGGCTCCATGCCCCGCCTTGGAGGCGGTCCCTCGCCGCGCTACACTTTCTGCCAGTCTCCTCCCCCCCTCACGAGGCTTCCCATGCGCATCGGCGTCCCCAAGGAAATCAAGGTTCACGAATATCGCGTCGGCATGACGCCGCCCGCCGTTCGCGAGGCGGTGCATCACGGGCACGAGGTTCTCGTGCAGAAGGGCGCGGGGTTCGGTATCGGGCTTTTCGACGAGCAATATGAAGCCGCCGGCGCGCGGATCGTCGATACGGCGGAGGAAATTTTCGCCGGCGCCGACATGGTCGTGAAGGTGAAGGAGCCGCAGCCTTCCGAGTGGAAGATGCTGCGCGAGAACCAGATCCTCTTCACCTATCTCCATCTCGCGCCCGATCCCGAGCAGGCGCGCGGGCTCATGGAATCGGGCTGCATCGCCATCGCCTATGAAACCGTGACGGACGCCCGTGGCGGTCTTCCGCTGCTCGCGCCCATGTCGGAAGTCGCGGGCCGCATGTCGATCCAGGCGGGCGCGCATTGCCTCGAGATCGCTCAAGGAGGCCGCGGCATGCTGCTTGGCGGCGTGCCGGGCGTTCCCGCCGCGAAGGTCGTGATCCTCGGCGGCGGCGTATCGGGCACCAATGCCGCGCGCATGGCGATGGGTCTCGAAGCCCATGTCACCGTCATCGATCTCAACCTGCACCGCCTCTACGAGCTCGACATGCAATTCGGTCCGAGCCTCAACACGATCTATTCGACGGTCGATGCGATCGAGGAAAGCGTGCTCGGGGCGGACCTCGTGATCGGCGCCGTGCTGGTGCCGGGCGCGGCCGCGCCGAAGCTCGTGACGGAAGACATGGTCAAGAAAATGAAGAAGGGTTCGGTGCTGGTCGATATCGCGATCGATCAGGGCGGCTGCTTTGCGACCTCGCATGCCACCACCCATGCCGATCCGACTTATGTGAAACACGATGTCGTTCACTACTGCGTCGCGAACATGCCCGGCGCCGTCGCGCGAACCTCGACCTTCGCGCTCAACAACGCGACGCTCCCCTTCACGCTGGCGCTTGCGGACAAGGGCTACCGGCAGGCCATGCTCGACAATCCGCATCTGCTGGCAGGGCTCAACATCCACAAGGGCGAACTGACCTACAAGGCAGTGTCCGACGCGCTCGGCGTTGCCTGGCGCGACGCGGCCAAGGTCCTCGCGGCCTGATCTCAGGGTGTTGATTTTCCTCGTGTTTTTCGGGGAGGCCGGGGATTTTTGTGCCAGTTCGGGCCAGTTTAAGTGTGAGTTAACCATATAGCGTCACCCTCATCCCATCGCCGCTTCGCGGCTCGGGGATGGGGGCAGACATGTTCGAAAAGGCTCAGCGCGACCGCTTCTGGCTGGTCTTGGGGGCAATTCTGATCGCGCTTTTCGTGATGCAGAAGGAGCGCGGGCTCGCAGGCACGGAGCCGCAGCAGCGCCAGGAAGTCAGGGTCTATGACCGCGGCGGCATGAACCGTCTGGTCGAGAAGACCATCGAAATCCCAACCAGGGCCCGTCCCGTCGCACGGCCGCAATACGCGCAGGCCGCCTGGAACGACGACCCCTATGCCGGTCTCGTCACTGGATCCATTTCCTCTTCCGCGCCCAAGCCGCTCGCCCGTCCGGGCCGCGCCGCTCAGGGGTCTGTCGAGGTCGCCTCGCTTGCAGCGCCTGCGGGCCGCTACTATGCGCAGGTCGGTTCTTATTCGAGCATCGACCGCGCCAGCCGCCGCTATTTCGACGTTCTCGGCCGCGAACCGGACCTGAATCCCGGCGAGCGTGTAGCCATCGACACGGCCCGGATTTCCGGCGAGGAGGTCCATCGCGTCCGCATGGGGCCCTTCGCCAGCGAGCGGAGTGCGCAGGGGGCTTGCGCGCGGGTCGGCATTCCGGCGGATGAATGCGCCATCATCCATCTCAACTAGGCCGGTCACGCGGGGAATTCGGGCGCGCCCTTATGGACTTTCCGCCCGCTTTCGCTGTATAAGGCCCGCCAAAGGCCGTCCGGAGGTGCTTGAGGCGCCACCGCTCACGGCCAATATTTTGTTTTCAAAGCCTTTTTCGCGAGGGCAGGCGTTCGCCGGCAGGGCGGGCCGCTCGCGGAGCAATCGGAGCCTGAAGCCATGGCCGTCCCCAAGAGGAAAACCACCCCGTCGAAGCGCGGCATG
>JACIYQ010000113.1 GCA_014359855.1 Parvibaculum sp. | reverse complement strand
AAAACCAGGTTGTGCAACGCCGCGCGACTGGCGCGCGGTCAATCTCGCATGCAAGTGCGACAGGAGACTTAAGAAATGGCTACAGGCGTCGTGAAGTGGTTCAACACGCAAAAGGGTTACGGCTTTATTCAGCCGTCGGACGGTGGACGTGACGTGTTCGTGCACATCAGCGCGGTTGAACGCGCGGGCATGAGCACGCTCAACGAGGGTCAGAAGATCAGCTACGAACTTGTGACCGAAAAGGGAAAGACCTCGGCCGCGAACCTGGTCGCCGAGTAACCCCCTCGTTTTATTCGGAAATTCGAATGGCCGGGCCCTCAAGCCCGGCCATTTTCGTTTCTGAGCCTGCCGAAAACTGGCAGTAGCGTTCATTTCTGCCGCGAAATCGGCCTGTAAGGTTGAAGCGTGAAACCCCAGATGTTTGCATGCGTTTGAATCGCGACGCAAAAAACATCGAGAGGCCATCCATGCCGGAAACCCTCCCTCGCGAGAGCGGCATCACACCCAAAGATCGACCTTCTCGCGAATGGAGTGAGAACCGGGCCGGACTGAAGAAGCGCTTTCTACACGTCCGCAGCGCGACCGAGACGCTGGCCGCGCCGCTCAGCGCGGAGGATCAGACCGTTCAGTCGATGCCCGATGCCAGCCCCACCAAATGGCATCGCGCTCACACAAGCTGGTTCTTCGAAACCTTCCTGCTGCAGCCGCACGCACCGGACTATGTCGTCTTCGACGAGGCCTACAACTACCTCTTCAACTCCTATTACGAAGCCGTCGGCGAGCGGCATCCACGTCCACAGCGCGGGATGATCACTCGACCGAGCGTTGCCGAAGTAACGGACTACCGCGCCCATGTCGATGAAGCGATGTCGCGCTTCATCGATGAATGTCCGGCGGACGCGCTGCCCCTCATAGAGCTGGGGCTCAATCACGAACAGCAGCATCAGGAACTGCTGCTGACCGACATCAAGCATGCTCTTTCGCTTAACCCGACCTGGCCTGCCTACCGGATACCCGGGCAGAACCCCGCCGCCAATGATTCCGCGCCAAAGCTTCGCTGGCTCGATGTCCCGGCGGGTCTCCATACCATCGGCCATTCAGGCGCTGGCTTTGCCTTCGACAACGAAGGGCCGGAGCACAGCGTCTTTCTGCATGATGCGAAGATCGCAAACAGGCCGGTCAGCATAGGCAAGTATCTCGACTTCATCGCGGACGGCGGCTACGGGCGCCCGGATTTCTGGCTCTCCGACGGCTGGGACGCAGTACGGCGAAACGGCTGGGAAGCGCCCGGCTACTGGCAGCGCGACGGTGCCGTCTGGATGACCTACACGCTTCATGGCCGCCGCCCTGTGCGCGAAGACGAACCCGTCGCGCATGTGAGCTTTTACGAAGCGGCAGCCTATGCAGCCTGGGCCGGAAAACGCCTGCCGAGCGAGGCGGAATGGGAGGTCTCGGCACGCGCACACGCCGGCGGCAATGGCCACACACCAGCGCTCAATCCTCACCCGCGGCATCTGGAGCCAGGTTTCTCACAAGACGTCTGGGAATGGACGGGAAGTGGCTACTTGCCCTACCCGGGCTTTCGCGCGGCGAAAGGCGCAGTCGGTGAATACAACGGCAAGTTCATGGTGAACCAGATGGTGCTCAGGGGGCGCTCCTGCGCGACACCGCCAGGACATGAACGGCTGACATACAGAAATTTCTTCGGACCTGCGGCCAGATGGCAGTTCAGCGGTTTCCGGCTAGCGGAGGACATATGAGCAAGAGCAGAGAGAGTCGCCTGGAGGAACTTCAGGATCTGGAGCCTTCGCTCGAGGAGTTCCGGCTGGAGGTGATCCAGGGCCTTTCGCAATCGCAAAAGACCCTGCCTTGCAAGTTCCTCTACGACAGGCGCGGCTCGGAGATCTTCGACCGGATATGCGATCTGCCCGAGTATTATCCGACGCGGACGGAGCTCCATATCCTGCAGCGGCACGCGGGCGACATCGCCGCGAGCCTCGGGCCGGAAGTACGGCTTGTCGAGTTCGGATCGGGAGCGGGCACGAAGATACGTCTGCTCCTGACCGCGCTGGACCGGCCCGCTGCGTACCTTCCCGTCGACATTTCCCGGGATCACCTCGTCGCGGCGAACACCGATCTAGCCAGAAGTTTTCCCGAGCTGAGCATTGCCCCGGTATGCGCCGACTACACCGAACCTTTCGCACTGCCGGAGCTCGCAGGCATCCACTATCAGACCACGGCAGGCTTTTTCCCCGGATCGACCATCGGCAATTTCACCCGCGCGGAAGCCGCCGGCTTTCTGTCAGCTGCGAGAAATCTGCTCGGGGCCGGTGCGGTGATGATCGTCGGCGTCGATCTCGTGAAGGATCTCGATGTATTGCTGGCTGCCTATGACGACAATGCCGGCGTCACTGCGGCTTTCAATCTCAATCTTCTGCGGCGCATCAACCGCGAGTTGGGCGGCACCTTCGAACTCTCTCATTTCCGGCACGAAGCCCGCTGGAATGCAGAGCTCGAGAGGATCGAAATGCACCTGGTGAGCCTGCGCAAGCAGGAGGTAGCTGTCGGTGCTCGCCGTTTCCTGTTCCACGAAGGCGAAACGATACACACGGAAAGCTCGCACAAATACCGGCTGGACGGCTTCCACGAGCTTGCCCGGGAGGCGGGCTACGATCCCATTGAGGTCTGGACAGACGAGAAGAGGTTGTTCAGCGTTCACGCATTGCGTGCCCGCCAGGAGACAACACCGTCATGATCACCGTCCACCACCTGAACAATTCCCGCTCGCAGTGCATTCTCTGACTGCGGGAAGAACTGGGCCTCGATTACGAAATCGTTTTCTACCAGCGCGATGCAACGACGAACCTGGCCCCCGAAAGTCTGAAAGAAGTTCATCCACTCGGCAAATCCCCCGTCATAACGGATGGCAGCTGGACGGTGGCTGAATCCGGCGCAATCGTGGAATATCTGATCCGGAAATATGGGCGCGACCGGCTGATGCCGGACGAGGATTCGGCGGAGTTCGCGCCTTATCTCCACTGGATGCACTACGCCGAAGGGTCGGCGATGTTGCCGGTAATGCTCTCGCTCTACGTGATGCGTCTTGGCGAAGCGGGCAAGCCGCTGCACCCGCGCATTGAAAGCGAAGTCCAGAACCATTTCGGCTATATGAACGAGGCGTTGGGACAACGCGACTTTTTTGTCGGCGACACGCTGACCGGCGCCGATATCCAACTGACCTTCCCGCTGGAAGCGGCCAGGTCCCTCGGCCTTCTCAAAGGCTTCGAAAATCCCGGCCGGTATCTCGACAAAATGCACGAGCGGCCCGCCTACAAGCGCGGTGGACAATACGATCTCGGCAATTAGCCGTCAGTGCACGGCGTAGGCCAGCCCGAAATAGATCGTGAACGCCATTGCAACGGCAACCGAGATTGCAACGATGGCGATCGCCATGCCGAGCCCGACGATTGCCCCGTCATGTTCGACAAGGCCAATCCCGACGACAAAGCAGGAGAT
>JACIYQ010000112.1 GCA_014359855.1 Parvibaculum sp. | reverse complement strand
CCGCGCTGGCCCTTGCCGAGCGGCGCCACGATGTCGATGACGCGGGACGAGCGGTCCTTCAGCGTCGGATCGTCCACTTCCATCTCGAGCTTCGAATCCGGATAGAGCGGCGTGAGGTTATCGAAATGGACCTTGTGGCGCGCCTTGTCCGGGCTCTCGAAATTGACGGTCGAAACCTTCAGAAGGGCGAAATAGCGCTCGCCATCCTTGGGGCTGCGGATCTCGCCTTCGACCGTGTCGCCGGTCCTGAGCGAAAAGCGGCGGATCTGCGAGGGGGAGACGTAGATGTCGTCGGGACCCGGCAGGTAATTCGCTTCCGGCGAGCGCAGGAAGCCGAAACCGTCCGGAAGCACCTCGACCACGCCCTCGCCGATGATGTCGACGCCCTGCTCGGCATATTGCTTCAGGATCGCGAACATCATGTCCTGCGTCCTGAGCGTGGAGGCGTTCTCGACCTCGAGTTCCTCGGCGAGCGCCAGAAGGTCAGTCGGGGATTTGGCCTTGAGGTCCTGCAGCTTGATCTGCGTCATCGGCTTGATAGGTCTTTCTCTGGAGTTTCCACTTGCCGTCCCTCTTGCAGGGTCGGGCCTCGGAACGAGGGAGGGGAAATCTTTTCGGAATGGGGGAGGATAAAGCGGGTCTGCGAACGGATGATGATGTACCGGAGAAACGGGCCTCGAGGTTCTTTCCGTCGCCGCGAAGGCCTCGGGCTTTTGCCCTTGTGGAGCCTCATGCGGGGATCTTCTGGTCGGCAAGACGCCCCTCGACGTGAGGAAAGACGCATTGGAGCCGGGAAAGAACGTAGGAAGGCCGCCGGAAGGAACCCGGCTTTGAAACCCATATAAAGCCGTCCGGTTCCGATTTCAACGGAAATTGGCAGGCGGCATCCTTGCCGTCAGAACGGCTTCGCGACCGCGAGCAGCACGATGAAGATGACGAGCAGGGGCGGGGCCTCGTTGACGATGCGGTAGAAACGGGCCGGCCGCTTGTTCCCGTCGCGCTCGAAGGCCTTGCGCCAGCGCGAAAACAGGCCATGAAGCCCGGACATGACGAGGATCAGCACGAGCTTCACCTGCATCCAGTGATCCGAGAAAAGCGACGGGTTGATGGCAAGCATGAGCCCGCCAAAGAGGAAGGTCGCGATCATCGCCGGATTGACGATCCCCCTGAGCAGCCGCCGCTCCATCACCTTGAAGGTTTCGGACTCGCCGGAACCCGGCTCGCTATCGGCATGATAGACGAAGAGGCGGGGAAGATAGGCCATGCCGGCCATCCAGAAGATCACCGAGATGATGTGGAGCGCCTTGATCCACAGATAGTATTCGGCAAGAAAAACCATCTCTCTTCTTTTCCTTGATCAGCGGATCGTCTTGAGGCCGGCGTCTTTGGTGCAGACATGCCCCGCGGCGTCTTCCGGGCAGAGGATCGTTTCGCTTGCCTGCGCCGCGCGCACGAGACGGGCAAGCCCCTTGATGAAATGCGGCTCCGTGCCGAGCGCGGGCACGCGGATATAGGCCGACACCCCGCTCTCCTTTGCCAGATGGGCATATTCCTTGTCGAGTTCGACCAGCGTTTCGGAATGTTCCGAGACGAAGGCGACGGGCAGCACGATGAGGGATTTCCCTTTCCTGCCCGCGCGCCGGACCTCGTCGCCGGTCGAGGGCCCGATCCATTCGAGCGGCCCGACCCGGCTTTGATAGCAGGTGATCCAGTCGAGGCCGTCCATCCCGAGCCGGGCAACGATCGCGGCGCAGCTCTGCTCGATCTGGGCCTGATAGGGATCGCCCCGATCGACCACTTTTTTCGGCAGGCCATGAGCCGAGAAGAGCACGCGGACGCCCTCGATGCCACCCGCCTCGCCGATGGCGGTGCGAAGGAGTTCGGTATAACCGGCGACGAAGCCCTCTTCGGTGGGATAGCAGCAGACCGCCCTTGCCGGCACGGCAAGCCCCGCGCCCGCCGCCGCCTTCTCCCAGTCACGCAAGGAAGACTCGGTCGTGGTCGTCGAATATTGCGGATAAAGCGGCAAAAGCACGACTTCGCTCGCGCCCCAGGCCTTGGCGGCGGCGGCGGCCTCCCGCGCGAAGGGATGCCAATAGCGCATGGCGAGGAAGCAGCGAAACTCGGACTCGCCACCGGCTAATGCCGCTTCGAGGGCGGCGCCCTGCGCCTGCGTCAGTGGCACGATCGGCGATCCGCCGCCAAGCTCGGCATAGATATCCCTTGCCACGGGGGCACGGCGCCTGGAGATGAGTTTGGCGATCAGCCAGCGAAAGGGCTGCGGCACGCGGATGATCGCCGGATCGCTGAACAGGTTGAAAAGGAAAGGCTCGACCGCCTCCGGCCCGTCCGGCCCGCCAAGGTTGAAAAGCACGATGGCGGTTTTTCTCGCCGCTTGTGCCGTCACGGACGCCACGCTTTCACGAGTTCGACAAGCTCCGCGACATGTTCCGGCGGTGTCTGCGGCACGATGCCATGACCGAGATTGAAGATGAAGGGCCCCTTGCCCAGCGTTTCGAGAATGTGGAGCGCATGGGCGCGCATCTCCGCTCCGCCCGCCACCAGAAGCAGTGGATCGAGATTGCCCTGCACGCAGCCCTGAACCTGAAGCGCGTCCCGGGCCCATTCAGGCGAGACGCCGGTGTCGAGGCTCAGAGCTGTGACCCCGGTTTCGCTGAAATAGCGCACCGCCATGGCGCCCGCGCCGCGCGGAAAGGCGATCACCGGCAGACCCGGAAAACGCGCCTGCATGAGGTCGCGGATCGCCTTCATCGGACGGAGTGCGAAACGCTCGAAGGCGAGTTCCGGCAGGCTTCCCGCCCAAGTATCGAATATCTGGATGACTTCGGCACCAGCCATGACCTGCGCCGAGAGATGCTCGACCGTCGCCTCGACCAGAATGTCGATCAGCTTCTGGAACTCGTCCGGCGCGCGATAGGCCCAGAGCTTTGCCGCCGCCTGGTCGGGACTGCCCTTGCCGCCGACCATATAGGTCGCGACCGTCCAGGGCGCGCCCGCAAAACCGATCAGCGTGACGTCTGAGGGAAGGCTCTTCGACAGCCGCGCCACCGTCTCGTAGACGGGCTTCAGATGCTCCGTGACGCGCGCCGGGCTCGACAGCGCCGCGAGAGCGCCCATGTCGCAGATCGGCTCCAGCACCGGCCCCTCGCCTTCCTTGAAGGCAACCTTCTGCCCGAGCGCATCGGGCACGACCAGAATGTCGGAAAAGAGGATTGCCGCGTCGAAGCCGTAACGCCTTATCGGCTGCAGCGTCACTTCCTCGGCGAAGTCCGGCGTGTAGCAAAGATCGAGAAAGCCGCCAGCCTTTGCCCGCACCTCGCGATACTCCGGCAGGTAGCGTCCCGCCTGGCGCATCATCCAGAGCGGCACGCCTTGCGTCTCGAGACCCGCCAGCGCTCTCAGCATTTTCTTTTC
>JACIYQ010000111.1 GCA_014359855.1 Parvibaculum sp. | reverse complement strand
GCCCAGGGCTTCGGCATCGATGTCGGCGACACGATCACCGTCAATGTGCTCGGCCGCGAGATCACGGCGGAGGTCGCCAATACGCGCGCCATCGACTGGACGAGCCTCGGTATCAATTTCGTGCTTGTGTTTTCGCCGGGCATGCTGTCGGCCGCGCCGCATACGGTGCTGGCGACGGTCGAGATGGAGGGAAGTCCGCAAGCGGAGGAAGCGCTGGAGCGCGAGGTGACCTCGCGGTTTCCGAACATCACTTCCGTTCGCGTGCGCGAAGCGCTGCAGGCGGTGAACGGACTTCTCGAGAATTTCGCCATGGCGGTGCGCGCGACAGGCGGGGTGACGCTGGCGGCCGGCGTGCTCGTGCTGGCGGGCGCGGTGGCAGCGGGGTTCCGTTCGCGCGTGCGCGACGCGGTCGTGCTCAAGGTGCTGGGCGCGACCCGGGGGCGGATTCTCGGCATCTATGTGCGGGAATACGCGGCGCTCGGTCTGGCGACCGCTCTTGTCGCGGCGCTGGCGGGAACCGCGGCGGCCTATGCCGTCATCACCGTGGTCATGGAAATGCCTTGGCGCTTCCTGCCGGGCACGCTCGGGCTGACCATCGCAGCGGCCACGCTTGTCACGGTTGCGCTCGGGCTTCTGGGGACCTGGCGGGCGCTTTCCGTTCCGTCCGCTTCCGTGCTTCGGGCCGACTGAACGGCGAAGGTTAAATTTCCGCCATCCGCCAAGACGGGCGAAAGCCGTATTTTACGACATTTCAAAGACTTGACTGCCAGGTCCGCGGCGCAAACCTTCCGGTTTTTCTTGAATTCGTCTCTTCATCCGCCAATATACTGCTCAGCACACTCAGGAGGGTGCAGATACATGGCGAACTACGATCAGGAACGGCTCCATCAGACCCGTGTCGGCGCGCGCGCCGACATGTCGATCGATCAGGGCCTCCGGAGCTATATGCTCAGCGTCTATAACTACATGGCAGGCGCCCTCGCGCTGACAGGGCTCGTTGCCTATTTCGCCTTCGCGAATGCGACCGTCGAGACGGCACAGGGCCTCGACTTCACGAGCTTCGGCGAGACGCTCTATACGAGCCCGTTGCGCTGGGTCGTGATGCTGGCGCCGCTCGGCTTCATCATGGTGCTCAGCTTCGGCATTCAGAAGCTGAGCCTCTCGGCGACGCAGCTGCTCTTCTGGGCCTTTGCCGGCGTGATGGGCCTGTCGCTGTCGTCGATCTTCCTCGTCTATACGGGACAGAGCATCACGACGACCTTCTTCGTGACGGCGGCGGCCTTCGGCTCGCTCAGCCTTTACGGCTATACGACCAAGCGCGACCTGACCGGCATGGGCTCGTTTCTCATCATGGGTCTGTTCGGCATCATCATCGCGATGGTCGTGAATATCTTCCTCGCGAGTTCGGCGCTGCAGTTCGCGATCTCGGTGCTTGGCGTGCTGATCTTCGCCGGCCTCACCGCTTACGATACGCAGCGTATCAAGGGCATGTATTACGAAGCCGACAGCGCCGCCGTTGCCGGCAAGAAGGCCGTGATGGGCGCGTTGTCGCTCTATCTCGACTTCATCAACATGTTCCTGTTCCTGCTGCGCTTCATGGGCAACCAGCGCGGCTAAGCGCCCCGCATAACGGAACGACAAAGCCCCGGCAGCGATGCCGGGGCTTTTTGTTTGGAGACCCCGTTCCCTCAGGCGTCGATGAGGCGGAGCGAGCGCTTTTCGAAGACCTTGAGCACCTGGGCGAGCTCGTGGCCTCGCTTGAGCACAAGGCCCGTCGCCGCGATGACGCTGTAGGCACCCTGCCGCCTCGCGAGCTTCGGACGCTTCTCGATGCGATAGAGCGGTATTTCGCTGGCGCGACGGAAGACCGAGAAGATGGCCACATCGCGAAAGCCGCCCATCGCGTAGTCGCGCCATTCGCCCTCGGCGACCTTCCGCCCATAGACGGAGAGGATCGCGTCGAGTTCCGCCCGGTTGAAGAAGACTTCCGCTTCCCGCGGCCGCGCGCCCGGCGTTTCCGGCGGCCTCGCGGTTCCGACAAGGCTGAGGCGGGTTTGCGCCGCTCCGCCGCGGGCGTCGTAGTCGGCACTATCGGACATGCGGCGCCTTTCGCTGGTTCGGGCCGGGACTGTCCGCAAGCATGGCACGAGGAGCGCGCCGCCGTCACCCGATTGTTACAAAACCCGCGGAGAGCGGCCCTTTTTCGGTGAAACGGCAATAAGGGCGAAACCACAATATTGCCTTGTTTCAGCCCTTGGGCAGCCACACTGAACCTCCATCTTTACATCGTTGCCTCACTGGCCCGGTTCCTTGCGACGTTCCGGTTTCATCAGCCCCCCAGCCCCACCGGGATAGATTGGGGGAGCCGGGCCACCCCTTCCCCCGGGGAGAGACAACGTCTCCGCAAAAGCAGCCCACGCCTGCGCAGCTGCAAGACCTGCTGTTCGCCTGGAACGTAGCCAAGTA
>JACIYQ010000110.1 GCA_014359855.1 Parvibaculum sp. | reverse complement strand
ACGATGGGCCAGTTCTTCAAGCACCGGCTGCAGCGCCCGCTGGTTCTCGGCCATCTGCACCAGCAATTGCCGCTCGGCCTGCATCTGCTCGGTAAGCGCGATGATCTGGCCCGCAAGTGCCTTCAACGATGCCTGGTCGCCGCCGGAGGCCAGCGCCTGCTCGATGTTGCGCAGCCGCTTGGCCGTCTCGCCCAGCATGGCGGGCGCCGCCGGATCGTAGTCGCCCGCAAGGTTTGTCACGGTGGAGAGCCATTCCTCGAGCTCGTTGTAGAAGCGGTTCTGCGCCTGTCCGGCCTGAAGGTCGAGGAAACCGAGGACAAGCGATCCGGCAAGGCCGAAAAGCGAGGACGAGAAAGCCGTTCCCATGCCTCTCAATGGACCGTCGAGGCCGGCCTTGAGATTGGCGAACACCGTTGCCGGGTCGGCCGTCTCGACGCTCAGGCCCTGGATCGTGCCCGCAACGGAGGTAACGGTCGTGAGGAGGCCCCAGAAGGTGCCGAGAAGGCCAAGGAAGATCAGCAGGCCGATGATGTAGCGCGAGATCTCGCGCTGCTCGTCGAGGCGCGAGCCGAGCGAGTCCAGGATCGAGCGCATCGAGAACGCGTTCAATTGCATCCGCCCCGTGCGGCCGCCGAGCATGGTCGCCATGGGGGCGAGAAGCAGCGGCGGGGCAGGGGTGGCGAGACCGGGGTCGGCGCGGCGGAAGTCGTTCACCCAGCGCACTTCGCCACGCAGCGACTGCACCTGCCGGAAGGCATAGAGAATGCCGATGACGAGGACGCCGAGGATAAGCCCGTTGAGGCCCGGATTGGCGAGGAAGGCCGTCTCGATCTGCCGGTAGAGGATTGCCGCGACGAACGCGGCAAGGATGATGAACAGCAGCATCCGCATCAGGTAGGGCCGCGGTTGAGAGAGCGCGATTCCGTCCTTCTTTTCCCTGGCCATGCGTTCTGCCCCTCTTCTCCGCCGGGCGGCCTTAGCCGCCGAAAAGCTTCACGTCCACGCGGTCCTGCGGACCGTTGTCGGACGTACCTCCGAGTGCGCGCACGTGAATGCGCTCCGCCTTGACGCCGTTCGAGACCAGCACGCGCCTCACCGAGAGCGCGCGCTTGAGTGCCAGCCGCCGCGCATTCGACGAGATGTCGTGCGGAGGGCCTGCATAGGCACGCAGTTCAAGCCGTCCGCTGCGGCGCTGAAAATCTTCCGCAAAGGCGACCAATTCTTCCCGCGCGGTTTTATTGATCGACGATGTATCGGGATCGAAGACCACGCGGACAAGGGCCGGCTGCGGCGGCGATAGCGGCGCCTCGGCCGCGAAAGCCGGCAGCGCATTGCCGAGGACCAGCCAGATCGCCGCAAGCATGATCGCACCCAGCGGGCTTGCTCGTCTTCTTTCGATGCGTCGGGCTATCGTCATGCGTGGCAGGGTCATCCGTGGCGGGCGTCTCGGCGCAGTTTAAGCATGTTCGCCGTTGACGAACAGGCTTCTGCGCAGCGAGGGCTTTAAGGGGAGAATCCGGCGGAAGTGGGGCTTTTCTCGCGGGGATGGCGCTCAATACCCGTCGAAGCGGATATCCACTCGGTCTTCGAGGGCGTCGCCTTCATCGGCATTGCCCATGGCGCTCGCCCGCAGGCGGCCCGCCGCAACGCCTTGCGCAAGCGTCACCGTCTTCGCACTGTCCGTGTTTAAAGAAAATCGGCCGTTCAGCCCTGCTTATGGGCCTTTTTCAGCAGGTCGCCCAGCTTGCGGTAGAGCATGTCGTTGCCGGCGACGATGCCGCCGCTGTCGAGCATGGCGTCGCCGCCCTTGAGGTCGGCGACAAAGCCGCCTGCCTCGCGGACGAGGACGATGCCCGCCGCCATGTCCCAGGGTGCCAGCGCGGCTTCCCAGTAGGCGTCGAAGCGTCCGGCGGCGACATAGGCGAGGTCGAGCGCGGCGGAACCCATGCGGCGGACGCCCGCCACTTCGTTCATGACGATGCCGAGTTCGGCACTGAAACGTGCGTGACCCGGACGGCCGATATGGGGAATGCCGGTGGCGACGACGGCCTGTGCGAGATCGCGGCGCACGGCGACGCGGATGCGTCGGTCATTGAGGAAGGCGCCCTGGCCCTTTTCGGCAATGAACAT
>JACIYQ010000011.1 GCA_014359855.1 Parvibaculum sp. | reverse complement strand
CAGCTCGCGCGTCGCGGCCATGACGTGCATCTCTTCGAAAAGAACCAGAAGGCGGGCGGCCTGCTTCGCTACGGCATTCCGGACTTCAAGATGGAGAAGCATCTGATCGACCGCCGCGTCGCGCAGATGGAAGCCGAAGGCGTCACCTTCCATTACGGCGTCCATATCGGCGCCGACAAGAAGGCGACAGAGCTCACGGCCGAGTTCGACGCGGTGATCCTCACCGGCGGATCGGAGAAGCCGCGCGATCTGCCTGTTGAAGGCCGCGAGCTTTCCGGCGTTCACTTCGCCATGGAGTTCCTGCCGCAGCAGAACCGGCGCGTGTCCGACGAACCCATCGGCCAGGTCGAACCGATCCTCGCGAACGGCAAGCATGTCGTCGTGATCGGCGGCGGCGACACGGGCTCGGACTGCATCGGCACCTCGTTCCGTCAGGGCGCTGTTTCCGTGACCCAGCTCGAAATCATGCCGGCGCCGCCCGAAAAGGAAAACAAGCTCCTCACCTGGCCCGACTGGCCGCTGAAGATGCGCACCTCATCGAGCCAGGCCGAGGGCGCCACGCGCGACTTCGCCGTGATGACGCGCCGCATCGTCGGCAAGGACGGTCACGTTACCGCCATTGAATGCGTGCGCGTGGACGACAGGATGCAGCCGGTCGAAGGATCCGAATTCGAGATCAAGGCCGATCTCGTTCTGCTCGCCATGGGCTTCGTGCACCCCGTGCATGAAGGCATGTTGAAGGAACTGGGCGTCGAACTCGACCAGCGCGGCAATGTCGCGGCCGACACGGCAACCTACACGTCGAGCCTCGACAAGGTCTTCGCGGCCGGCGACATGCGTCGCGGCCAGTCGCTTGTCGTATGGGCCATTCGCGAGGGCCGCCAGGCTGCCCGCGAGGTAGACCTGTTCCTCATGGGGGAAACGAGACTTCCGCGTTAGATGCGCGCAACGATCGAACACCGGGCCCCCGTGAAGAAATTCGCGGGGGCTTTTTTCTTGGAAATGGCGGCGGAAACGCCATGTCCGGTTCCGGCAAGACCGCAGAAGAGACAGGTGCCATGAAGCGCCGGTCACGGAGAGACGAATGAGCGAAGTGAATGCAGGGAAATGGCGGGACTGGATCGCCGGCATGCGGGTCATGCTGCCGCTGCTGCCGGGCGCCATTCCGTTCGGCATGATCACGGGCGCCGTCACCGCAGATGCGCAATTCACCGCGCTTCAGGGGATCGGCCAATCCATCGTCGTTTTCGCCGGCGCGGCTCAGCTTGCCTCGACGCAACTCATTGCCGATGCGGCGCCGCTTGCCGTCGTTATTCTGACCGGCCTCGTGATCAATCTGCGCTTTGCCATGTATGGCACGTCGCTCGGCCCGCATTTCGGCTCGCTCTCCACCGGAAAACGCGCGCTCATCGCCTATCTGATGACGGACCAGGCCTACGCCCTCAGCATCACGCGCTACATGTCGGATGCGGAGATGACGCCAATGGCGAAGTTCCGCTACTACATGGGCGGCGCGGCCGCGATGTGGGTCGTCTGGATGTCGGCCACCGCCGCCGGGTACTTCCTCGGCAACAAGGTTCCGGCAAGCTGGTCGCTCGACTTCTTCGTGCCGCTGAGCTTCCTCGCCCTCATCGTCCCGAATATTCGCGACCGGGCGACGGCCATTGCCGCTCTTGCAGGCGGCGGCACCGCGGTGGCGGCATGGAGCCTTCCTTTCAACATCGGTCTTTTCGCCGCGGCGCTCTGCGGCATCGCCGCGGGCTACGCCGTGGAAGTTGCCGCCGGACGGGGCGCCACAAGAAGCGAGGGAGAAAGATGAGCAGCTATACCTTCATCTGGCTGTCGATCCTCGCAATCGGCGCCGGGACGTTTCTGCTGCGTTTCACTTTCCTTCAGCTCGCGGGACGCATTGCGTTGCCCCATGCCATAACGCGCGCGCTGCGCTTCCTGCCTGCTGCCGTTCTGAGCGCCATCATCCTGCCCGCCATCCTGCGCACAGGACCGGGCACGCTCTATTTCGGGCTCGACAACCTGCGTCTTATTGCAGGCGCGATTGCCGCACTCGTGGCATGGACGACAAGAAGCGTCATCGCAACTCTCGTCGCGGGTATGGGAAGTCTCTGGGCCTTGCAGGCGATGTTCTAGGCGCTACCCCTGCTCCTCGAAGAGCGCGCCGCGCAGAAGCCGCGCACCCTCGCGTCCTCGCGCCTTCTCGTTTTCGAGGCGCGCGCGGACTTCCGGCCAGCTCATGCCGCGAAGCTCGTTGACTTCCGCACGCACTGCCTCGGCAGGCATGGTCAGGCCGCCTTCGTCCATCAGCGCATTCCATGCGGCCGAAGCCGCCACCACCCTGTCCTGCACCGGCCCGACCTCGAAGCCATTGACCCAGGCGACAAGCTGCTCACTGCTGAAGGCGAGGAGAAGGACAACAACGACGGCAAATGCGCGAAGCACGCGCCCGACGGCGCGGCGCGTCTCGGCGGCGTCGATCCGCTCCGCTTCGCTCACCTCGTCGGGATGTCCGCCGAGTTCTCTCTCAATTTCGTGCAACAGGTCCAGCATGGTGCCTCAGAACTGGAAATAGATGAAGGGCGCGACGCCCTCGGGCGCGATTGCCCAGATGAGCCAGATGCCGCCGCCAAGAAGCAGTCCCAGCACCGGCGAGGGAAGATGTTGCACGCCGCGCGCAAGCCAGCGCCCGAGATGCCGTGGCGTGAACTGGAAGAACATGGCGATGACGATAAGGCCGACCATGAAAGGCGTGACGTACTGGCTCGCCTCACCCCATCGCGCGAATCCCGCGAGATAGCTGCCTGCCGTGTCAAAGCTGTCCGCGCGGAAGAATATCCAGGCGAAGCAGACGAGATGAAAAGTCCAGACGATGCCGACAAGATGCTGCGCGCCGTTACCGAGCGCGCTCATGATCCCGCCGGGCGCAGTTCCCACTGGAGCGAAAAACTCGATCTGGCGCCGCGCATAACGCTCGACCGCAAGCATCGTCCCATGAAAGGCGCCCCAGAAAACGAAAGTCCAGGCCGCGCCATGCCAGATGCCGCCAAGGAACATGGTGAGGAAGAGATTGCGGTAGGTCTTCGCCTCGCCATGCCTGTTGCCGCCGAGCGGCACATAGAGATAGTCGCGGAGCCAGCTCGAAAGCGAAATGTGCCAGCGGCGCCAGAAGTCCTGCAGGCTCGACGCGCGATAGGGCTGATCGAAATTCTCCAGGAAGCGATAGCCAAGCAGCGCCGCAACACCGATGGCGATGTCGCTGTAACCGGAGAAGTCGCAATAAATCTGGATCGCATAGCCATAGACGCCGACGAGAAGGTCAAGTGCACCGACCGCCGCCGGATCGAAGAAGACGGGATCGACAAGCCCGGTCGCAAGATAATTCGCCACCACCATCTTCTTCAGAAGGCCTGACAGGATGAGCACGACACCGACCCCGATATGCGCGCGCGTGAGGTTCACGGGACGGTGAAGCTGCGGCAGGAAATCCGCAGCACGAACGATGGGGCCTGCGACAAGCTGCGGAAAGAAAGAGATGTAGAGCATCACATTGGTGAGCGAACGCTCCGCCGGCACATGTCCGCGATAAACGTCCACGACATAGGAGATGCCCTGGAAGGTGAAGAAGGAAATACCGACTGGCAGGATCACCTGCATGAAAGGCAAATCGCGCGCCAGCCCCGCCGTCTCGAGAAGCACGGAGAGGGAGGTCAGGAAGAAGCCGTAATATTTGAAGAAGCCGAGGACCGAGAGTCCGGCAACGACGGCGACACCGACGATGAGTTTTCTGAGATCGGACCGCTCGCTGCGCGCAAGTGCGAGGCCCGCGAGATAGTTGATCAAGGTCGAGACGAAAAGAAGCGCGAGAAAGCGCCAGTCCCACCAGCCATAGAAGAAATAACTGGCGCCAAGCAGAAACAGCTTGCGGACTTCCGGCGTACCGCGCACGGCCCAGCTGGCCGCGAACACGACGAGAAAAAAGATCCCGAACTCGATGGTCGGAAAAAGCATGCCGCCCCGATACTCGCGCGTGCATCACCCGCGCACACGTCGCCCAAACTAGCCATCAGGGGGGCATGACGGCATTTCCCGCATCATCCCCGCTGAGGCCAAAAAGCTCAATCGCTGCCTGTCTTCATGGTTAACCGCGACCCGCCGCGCCGCACGCCGCGCCCGTTTGTCCTTGCCCCATCAACGCTGCCCATAGCGCCGCCGAGAGACGCTCCGCCCCCGCAACACGCAGATGGACCCGGTCCGCATACATGAGCGGCGGATCCGCCCGCGCCCATTCATCTGCCGCGCAGCGCCCACCCATCGCCGCACCACCATCCCAGAAGAAGGCATCACGGGCGGCGGCGAGGCTCCGCAACACTCCGCGCACACCTTCAAGCTTTGGCGGCGTCGCCCACCCCTCTCCGCAGGCCGCGCCCGTGCCCTGCCGCGCACCGTCGAAGGGCCCGAGCAAGGCAATCGAGGCATCGGGTGCGGCCATTTCGATGAGGTCGATGAAACCGGCAACGAGGCGACTGTAGCCATCGAGATCGAGACCGTTGTGGTAACCTTCATTCGTGCCGTAGCCGAGAATGACGAGGTCGGGCTTGAGCGCCGCAATCTGCTGCCGCACGACGGCGGCGTCCCAGTGCTCGGTGATCGAAGCCGTCGCCGCGACGACGCCGAAACTGTCGTAGCGAACGCCCGGTGATGCGGATGAGAAGGCGTTCCAGCCGAGAAGATGAACTGCGCCGCCGCCCGCCGGCGAGAGGCGGACATCGTGCACATTGGCAGCCGGCACGCTGAGCCTTACGAGGCCCGGTGCATCTTGCCGCGTCTGCAGTTTCAGTGCCGCCGCATCGCCAAGCTTGAGCAGGAGTGCGCCGGTATCCGGCCCCCCATAGGCGTCGATCTCGATGCGTGTCAGCGGCTGTTCCGAGCGGAGCGTCATGACGGCGCTCGTATCGCTGCCGCTCACGCGAAAGCCCTGAATGCCGAAAGGACCGGAGGCATCGGCAGGAAGGCTCGATGCAATGTCCCAGGCGCTGCTCATGCCGGCATCGAACCCGTCCGGCGCGTAATAGCGAAAGGGAACGCCGGGCATCAGACCGCGGCCCGCGTCTCCATAGGCTTCCTGCCAGCGCTTGCGCAACCCGCGCGTGAAATTGTCGAGAGCAATATGGCTGTCGCCGAGATGAAGCACGGTGAGCGGACGCGTCCGCTCCTTCGCCTCGATCTCACCAATGGCATCGTGAAAACCAGCGAGACCGTGCGGTACGGCGCATTGAGCGGCAAGGGAGATGGAAGGAACGGCGGCGAACACAAGCGCAGCAATCGGCGCGTGGAGAACGCGGCAGAGCCAATCAGTTCGTCGCGCCGAGCCAGAGCCAGTCATCCGAACGCCCCGGCCGCCTGTCCGCCATGTCATACCGTTCAGCCTTTTCCAGCTCGCTTGCCGCATCATCGGCAACACTCAACGTCACCGGACGATCCGTGGGGGGAGCCGCATTCACGAGAACGGTACCCTCGATATCGGCGAGGATCGCATCGGCAATGCGGTCACCGAGAAGTTCGTAGCCCGCCATGGTGAAATGTATGCCGTCTTCGGCGCGCAAGAGCCGCGTGCGCCCGAAGCGGTCCTCGCCATAGGCGGTGTAGCCGCCATCGGCGCCCGTCGCGAGACCTTCGGTCTTCACGAAGGTGACCCCGTTCGCCGCCGCGCGATCCTCGAAGATTTCGTTGAACTGTTCCATGTCGGCGCCGAAGCGCGGGCTGCGCATGACCGGCAGTTCCATCCAGTAGACGCGCGCGCCGGACGCCTTCAGCGTCGCCGTGAAATCGTCCACGCGCGCACGATAGATATCGCGCCACTCGGCATCGAACAGCGCATGACGCTTGCCGTCCTTGACGATCGGTTGACGATCATTCGTTCCCATCACGACGACGGCAATGTCGATGCTTGCTTCCGCCGCGATTTCGCGCGCGGCTTCGTTCCAGTCGTAATAGTCCTGACGGGAAAAGCCCGTCGCGACGCGCGATTTCTTGACGACGTTGAAACGGTTGTCCTTACGCAGAACGTGATAGAGACCGGCCCAGGTACCGTCGCCGAGCGAGTCGCCCAGCACGGCAACATTGTAGCGCCGCTTCTTTTCGAGTGCAGGCGGAGGCGTTTGCGCGGGCAGGGCTTCGGCAGGTGCACGCATCGGCGCGTTCAGCGCGGCACTCTCCACGGAGGGCGGCGTAAGCCGCATGGGCTCGGCATGTGCGGTCGCCCACCAGAGAACGGCAACCGGCAGCGCCAGCATCAATGCAAACGCGCCCCGCCGCCTTTCGACGCTCTGTGAACTGACGATGGCGCGCTCGGCCATATTGCCCCGTACCCTAAAACAAGCCCGATAACCGTCCCATCTCGGCACATAGGAAAGCTGAACCAGGACCGGCGACAGCCCCAGACGTGCAGCAGGCATGCCTGAATGAAGGCGCCCCGACCGCCCCGGAATGAGACAAAAAGTCTAGCGGGCCGGGGATTATTTGCCTAGGGGAGGCCCGACTGTCATCGAAATGTCATGGAAACGTCACATACGGCGCGGATTTCCCCGCCTTCGGGTAATCCCCGGAATCAGACGGCGCTGCGCAGGAGCTCGGAGACGACCCGCTCAAGGTCCTTCAGCGAGGCGCAGGTGACCGCCTTGTCGCAATAGGGGGAGAGGCGGCGCATCTCGCTGTCGCCCGAATTCCACATGGAGCGTCCCTCGGGATTGAGCCAGATGACGCGGCGCGCCCGGGCGTGAACCAGCTTCAGAATATCCGAACGTGGATCGCCATAATTGGAGCGCGCATCGCCGAGAATGAGAACGGTGGTGCGATGGTCGATATCGTTCATCGCCAGTGCCTCGAAATCCTCGAAGGCACGCCCATAATCGGTCGAGCCGCCACCGAAATCGCGCAGGACCTCGACCAGCGCCTGTTCGAGCTTCTCGCGCTCGAAGAGTTCCGTCGTCTCGCCGAGTTCGCCGGAGAAGGCGAAGCTGCGGACATTCGGCAGCACTTCCTGAAGGCTGTAAAGGAACATCAGAAGAAAGCGCGAGATCTGCGCGACCGATCCCGACACATCGCAGATCGCCATGACCTTCGGCCGGTCGACTTTCGTCTTCTTCCAGATGGTGTGGAAGAGAAGCCCGTCGAACTCGATATTCGCGCGGATCGTCCGGCGCACGTCGAGCGTGCCGCGCCGCGCGACCTTCTTGCGCCGCGAATGAAGCGCGATGAGGCGCTTGGCCATCTTGCGCACAAGATCGCGCATGATCCGCATGTCGGACCGGTCGACATTGGAAAGCCGCATCTGCGCGAGCACTTCCTCGCGAAGCTGGCGGCCGGAATTCGCGGTGAAGATCTCGAGCTGCTTCTCGACATAATCGCGAACCTGACCGCGCAGTTCCTCGCGGGCCTGCGCGAGGCGCTCGGCGCTCTCCCTGTTGCCGGCGGTCTCGCGGCGCTCGATCTCCTCGTTGAGCCCGTCGAGCCCCATGATCTCCATGATGCGGCGCGTGAACATGCCGCGCTGCGTGAAAAGACGGATGCGGTTGAGCTGCGCCTGACGCGCACCCTCCGCAAGCGCCATCTGGAGTGCGGCCTGGTCGCCGCGCTCCAGCAGGGAAACGAGGTCGGGTGCCGGGGCGCGCTCTCCCTGCCGCTCGCCGCCGCTGCCCCCGCCGGGGGAAGACGAGCTTCCGGATTGCGACGGGTCGTCACCTTCGCCGCCCTCGCTCTCGCCGCCGCTCTCCTCGCTCTCCTGTCCTTCGCTGCCATCATTCTCGTTGGCGGCTTCGACGGAGGCGGGGCGCTTCTTGAATTGCTCGAAGGAGAAATAGGTGTCGAAGGTCTCGGTGAAGGCCTGTTTTTCGTCCTCGCTCTTTGCGAGCACCTGAGAAAGCGCGTCGCGCAAGATCGCGCGATCGTCGAAGCCGACGAGATCGATCACATTGCCGGCGTCGATCGACTCCGACGTCGAGACGCGAATATCGGCGGCGCGCAGCGCCCTGATGAAATCGCCGAGGACTTCGCTCATCGCGCGCCCTACCCTGCCTGCGCCGCCTTCGACACGAGCGCGTTGATCTCGCCATCGACATTGCCGATGTCGTCCTGGAATTTGAGCAGCACATTCAGCGTGTTACGGACGAGATCGGCGTCGAGTTCGCGCGCATGGAGAAGCACCATCGTGCGCGCCCAGTCGATGGTTTCGCTGACCGCCGGAAGCTTCTTGAGATCGAGCTGGCGAAGCCCCTGCACGAAGGCGACGAGCTGCGTCCTGAGACGTGCCTCCATCTCCGGCACGCGCGCCGCGATGATGCGCTGTTCGATATCCGTATCCGGGAAAGGGATGTAGAGATGCAGGCAGCGGCGCTTGAGCGCATCGCCGATCTCGCGCGTGTTGTTCGACGTGAGGAAGACGATGGGCGTGGTGCGCGCCTTGATGGTGCCGAGTTCCGGTACGGAAATCTGATAGTCCGACAGGAGTTCGAGCAGGAAGGCTTCGAACTCGTCGTCGGACTTGTCGATCTCGTCGATCAGAAGGACGGCGCCGCCCGGCTGCCAGAGCACCTTCAGAAGCGGGCGCGGCTCGAGAAACTCTTCGGAGAAGAAGGTGTCGTCGAAATCGTGCAGCCGCGTCATGGACTCTTTCAGGCCGTGAGCGCCGGACATGAGATCGCCGAGCTTTTCCTTCAGCACCTGCGTGTAGAGAAGCTGCTTGCCGTATTTCCACTCGTAAAGCGCCTTGGCCTCGTCGAGCCCTTCATAGCACTGAAGGCGGATGAGCGGCTTGCCGACCATTTCCGCTGTCGCCTTGGCCAGCTCGGTCTTGCCGACACCGGGAGGCCCCTCGACGAGAAGCGGCTTCTGCAGCTTTTCGGCGAGGAAGATGGAGGTGGCGATATGCGCGTTGCAGATATAGCCGCGCGTCTCGAAGCCCTTGCGGATCGCTTCGATGTCGTCGATGGCGCCTTGCTTGCCGGTCGTCAAATGCCTCGAGAGGCGGCAAGCCGCCCCTTCCCTGATCCGTGATTTCGTTGGGGGCAACCTAGCACAGGCAGGACGAGGCCGCGCCACGGCAAAATGGGGGGCTGTCGTTCACCGGTGAAGGTGGAGCTGAACGCCGATGAACGAGGCCTGGCGGCCTTGAAGGACTACGCGCCCCTCACGCCCGTCCGAGTTCGCCGAGGAGCCATTTCTGGTGCTCGTGGATCGCGCCTTCGAGGTGGCTGAGGCGGCCGACGCGCGCGACGCCGCTCATCAACCCCTTCTGCACGCCGTCGCAAGCGGCGATGTCTTCCATGTGCACGGCGAAGGTACCCTCGCGCAGGAAGGTTTTCAGCGTTTCGACATCCGGCACGTCGAGCGATTTGGGATGCGCGAGGAGATAGACGGTGAGCTTGAAATGGTCCGCGCCGCCGATCTCCATGCGGCACCAGACGACGCTGGCGTACATGATGCTCGACCCGGTAAAGGGCCAGGCGGCGCTCAAGGGCTTCATCGCGGGCTTTGTCGCCAACTGGTCCGATACGAAGTGGGAGATCGTCAATCTCGTCTCGCGCGGCGGCCTCGTGATCGCCGAACGCGTGGAACGGATGAAGGCCGGCGGCAGGCCGGCCGCCCTGCCCTGCTGCGGCGTCTTCGAAATGCAGGGCGGGAAGATCAAGGTCTGGCGCGACTATTTCGATCTGCCGACTTTCGCGAAGGCGGCGGGCTAGACGCCCGCCATCGCCGCAAGTTCGGCATCCGCTTCCTCGAGCCAGATCTCGCAAAGCCAGAAGCCCGTGGGCGCGGGCTCTTCCTCTTCTGTCATTTCCTCGTAAGGATAGCGGATGCGGCTCGCGTCGACTTGCGTATCGCCGGTCTCGTCCTGGACGAGAAAGGGACGCACCTTGCCGGATTGCGCCGCGTCCAGCATGGCGACAAGCGCGGCGCGGCTTTCCGCGCGAAGTTCATAATGCTGCATCAGACGGCCCTCCTGAGGCTGAGATAACCGAGCGGCCCGTTGAGAGCGGATGCGCCGCTACGCGATTGTCCGAGATGTGCGTCCGCCAGCTCCGGCATCGTGAAGGTGTCGCTGTTCCCGGCGGCTGTCGCTCCGTCGACCCGGATGAACGATGCGCCGCTCCTTGCCTGCCATTCGAGTTCGATCTGGCCGGTGGCGGCAAGCGCGGCCGTCTGCAAGACGGGACCGGAGCCGCCATTCGCAATCGCCAGTTCGATCCTGTTGTCGGCCAGAATGTCGAGACGAACCCTGTCTCCCGTCGCCACACCGAGGTCGAAAACGCAGCGGCTGGCGGGGTCGGCGAGCCGCGTCACATCGACAATGGCCTTGCCGGCGAAGCCGTCCTGCAAGCTCTCGCTTGCCACGAGAGCGGCGAAGCCGGGAACCGCCACGGCATCGGCAAGACGCGTGGTGCCGGTTCCGCCTTCCGTGACGATGGGCGGCGAGGCGAAGCTTGCTTCCTCAAGCTGGTTGAGGACGAACCAGACGATCACGCCCGGAGCGGCCTCGATCACGAGTTGTTGCGACGAGTTCGCCGGGGTGACGGTCGCGCTCCGCCGCGCGTAGACGGCGGAGGCCCCCCAGTTCGTGCCGCCGGAAGAGGAAAGCACCAGGCGGGCCGAACCCGTGGAGCGCATATAGGCGCTCATGGTGTGCGGGTTCGTGTTGCCAGTGACGCCAGACACAAGGATATAAGCTGTCGTTGCGCCACCGAACGTATTGTCGAGCCTGAACGCCTTGCCGGAGATGCAGATGCCGCCCAGACCCGCGG
This sequence comes from Parvibaculum sp., assembly GCA_014359855.1. Taxonomy (GTDB): domain Bacteria; phylum Pseudomonadota; class Alphaproteobacteria; order Parvibaculales; family Parvibaculaceae; genus Parvibaculum. The sequence goes on along the minus strand of JACIYQ010000011.1, from coordinate 1,601 downwards.
CTGCAAGTTCGGCGGTGTCGTCCACAACCGTCAACGTGGCGGCGGCATTACCTTGTTTCGACATACCCGTCAGACCGGTGGGGTTGGCGTTGAAGTTCCGGCACTTGTTGACGCGCTGCCCGCCAGCATAAAGCCCGCGATCCGTGATCGCCGGGACATTGGCATCGAACGGCTGGAGGATACCCGCATCCGTGAACCATGTTGCGGGCGAGGTGCGCGATGCGGAAAGAACCGCTCCAAGAGAGGCGGTCTCTCCTTCGCGCATGTAGCGGCTATTGACGAAGTCGAGCGCGAGAACGTCGCCCGGCTGCCACCAGGCGGAGAAGCCCGGCACCGGGGCGCCGGCGAAACCCCGCCAGCAGGGCGGCTGGGAAAGAGGCCATGAGGGGGAGCCGCCGGGCGCAAAGCCGGCGGACCGCAGGATGTAAGACATGAAGCTGCTCCTTGTCCGGATGATTTCGCCGGACAGTCTGGAGCGGTGCGCCGGAGGCGGGGATTACTTGACCGTCAGAACTCCCAGCCGGGCCCCGGAATGGCGCGATAGGCCTGGGTCAGGGCGTCGGACCAGGAAGTGCGGAGCCCCTTGAAATACTCGTCGTCGTCCCTGATGCGCCGCTGCAGAGCGACCTTGAGCGCATTGCGGCGATAGACCATGAGATCGATCGGCATGCCGACCGAAAGATTCGAGCGCATGGTCGAATCCATCGAGATCAGCGCAAGCTTCAACCCGTCGGCGAGCGGCGTGCCGTAGGTGAGGGCGCGGTCGATGATGGGCTTGCCGTATTTGTGCTCGCCGATCTGGAGATAGGGCGTGTCTTCCGTCGCCTCGATATAGTTGCCGGCCGAATAGATCTGGAAGAGGCGAAGCTCGCCATTGCCGACCTGCCCGCCCATCAGGATCGAGACATTGAAGTCGCCCGACTGCGCCTCAAGCGACGGGCCGTCGATGCGGTAGACTTCGCGCACGGCCTGGCCCATGAGCTGCGCGGCGCGCACCATGGTCGGCACGGTGTGAAGCGTTTCCGGCTTGTCGGAGCCGCGCACGCGAACGCCCTGTTCCGTCGCCATGTTGATCGCGGCCTGGCTGACGGCGAGATTGCCTGCCGTCATCAGCCCGATCACCCGGTCGCCCGGATGCTCGATGACGCTGAGCTTGCGGAAGGTGGAAATGTTGTCGACGCCGGCATTGGTGCGCGTGTCCGCCAGCATCACGAGGCCGCCTTCAAGCCGAAGCGCGACGCAATAAGTCATTCTCGTCTCCAGATATCGCCGGTGTATGCCCCCGGTCTCAATTCAACTGTTGCCGGTCAACCGCCGCCCGGTCACTGCTGGGCCGCGCCGGCATCGACCCGAAGCCGGACTTCCATCGTCTCCTCACCGCCGCCGCGCCGGAGCCCGCGAACGGGCGCGGCCTCCAGATAATCGAGGCCGCAAGCGACACGGACATGCGCGTCGGTCGGGCAGATGCGGTTGGCGACGTCGAATCCGACCCAGCCAAGGCCATCAATATAGGCCTCGGCCCAAGCGTGGCTAGCCTCATATTCGGTGTCCACGTCATCCCAGAGATAGCCGCTGACATAGCGCGCCGGCAGCCCCTCCGC
>JACIYQ010000109.1 GCA_014359855.1 Parvibaculum sp. | reverse complement strand
ACCTGGGCCATCGGCTGGCGCGAGGGCGTCGTCGTTCTCGTGGTCATCCCGACGACCATCCTCCTCACGCTCTTCGCCTCATGGCTCATGGGTTACACGATCAACCGCGTCAGCCTGTTCGCGCTCATCTTCTCGATCGGCATTCTCGTGGACGATGCGATCGTCATCGTCGAGAACATCGTCAGGCACTGGCATATGAGAGGGTCGAAGGACCTCGTGTCGAGCGCGGTCGAGGCCGTCGCCGAGGTCGGAAATCCGACGATCATTGCCACTCTGACCATCATCGTGGCACTTCTGCCGATGATGTTCGTGAGCGGCATGATGGGCCCCTATATGAGCCCGATCCCCGCAAACGCCTCCTTCGCGATGATCTTCTCGTTCTTCGTCGCCGTCATCATTACGCCCTGGTTGCTCTTTCACATCGCGCGCCGCCGCTTCGAGAGCGGCGGAGCGGGTGGCGCGGGGGAAGGCCATGACGGCGACAGCGCACTCGCGCGCCTTTACCTGCGCGTCGCAACGCCGGTTCTGAGCGGCCGCAGGAATTCGAAGCGGCTGTTGATCGCCGTCGGCGTGGCGACGCTTGCAGTCTGCCTGCTCTTTGTCACCAGAGACGTCGCCGTGAAGCTTCTGCCTTTCGACAACAAGTCGGAGTTGCAGGTCGTCCTCGACATGCCGCACGGGACCACCCTTGAAGATACCCAGCGGGTTCTCTTTGCCGCCGCGGACAGGCTCAAGGCAATTCCCGAACTCACCTCCATTCAGCTCTATGCCGGAACCTCCGCGCCGTTCAACTTCAACGGCCTCGTCCGTCACTACTACCTTCGCAGCGGACCCCAGCAGGGCGACCTTCAGGTCAACTTCGTCTCCAAGGACGAGCGCTCGCGCGCGAGCCACGATCTCGCAATAGCCGTGCGGACCGAGCTGGCATCGCTGCCTCTGCCTGAAGGTGCCGTCCTGCGCGTTGTCGAGGTTCCGCCCGGCCCCCCGGTTCTCGCCACGCTGCTCGCCGAAATCTATGGACCAGACGAGGCAACGCGGCGAGCAGCAGCCAGGAAGGTCGAGGAGGCATTCCGGTCGATTGACTTCGTCCAGGATGTAGACACCTCCTTTTACGTGCCCGCACCGCGGCAGCGCTTTCTCATCGATCAGGACAAGCTCGAGTTCCACGGCGTCGAACAGCAGGTCGTCTACGACACGATCGCGACCGTGATCGGCGGAGCCGAAATCGGCTACTCGCAGCGCGGTCATGGCGCCCGGCCCTACAACATCGTCGTGAAGCTGCCGCGCAGCGCCCTTTCCATCGGCGAACATATTCTTTCGACACCGATCCCGGCCGGCGGAACGGTACGGGAGGGCAAGAACGTCGAGCTCGGCGATGTCGTCACGGTGGAGCCCGAACCCGGCTCATACGCCCTCTACCGGAGAGACGGCCGCCCCGCCGAAATGGTGCTTGCGGAAGTCGCAGGCCGTTTTGAAGCACCGATATACGGCATGTTTGCCGTGGAGAATGCGATCGAGGCGATGGATTGGGGCGAGGCAGGTCCGCCCGATATCCGCTACCACGGACAGCCGGCGGACGAGTCGCGGGTCACGCTGTTATGGGATGGCGAGTGGGAAGTGACCTACGTCACTTTTCGCGACATGGGTGCGGCCTTCGGCGTGGCGATACTTGGCATCTATCTGCTGGTCGTTGCGCAGTTCGGCTCCTTCAAGCTGCCCCTGGTCATCCTGATCCCGGTACCCTTGACGCTCATCGGTATCGTTCTCGGCCATTGGGCATTCGGCGCCGCCTTTACCGCAACCTCGATGATCGGCTTCATCGCCCTTGCCGGCATCATCGTGAGAAATTCGATCCTGCTCGTGGATTTCATCCAGCATCGCCGCGCCCAGGGAGACGCATTGCGGGATGCCCTGCTTGAGGCAGGTGCCATCCGCTTCAAGCCGATCGCGCTGACCGCCGCCGCGGCTATCATCGGCGCAATTTTCATCATTGCCGACCCCATCTTCCAGGGACTCGCCCTGTCGCTTGTCTTCGGCCTCGCCTCTTCGACGGCACTCACGCTGCTTGTCATACCCGCCGTCTATATTCTGCTGCGGGACGACAACAGGGGATTTGAGCATCGTGGAGAGAGCAGCAAAGAGAACGGCGCCGTATAGAAACGGCGCCGTTCGGGTTCGGTCGTGATTTCGGATCCGGAGCGCTACGCTCCCGCTTATCCCTGTTTGACGGGGAGGCCTGCTTTTTTCCAGCCTTCGATCCCGCCGGTCATCTCGAAGAGTTCGCCCTCGCAGGCTGCGGCAAGACGCCCGGCATTGGACGTCGTTCGCATTCCGCCTTTGCAGTGAAAGATGACCTTTCTCTTTCCCAGCTTGCGGAGGTCATGGTTGTCGAGCTCCGAAAGCGGCACGAGATGCGAGCCTGGAATATGCTCCTGTGCGTGTTCACCGGCCTCACGAACATCGACGAGGACGGTGTCGCCCGATTCCAGCCACTTCTTGACGGTTGCGGCATCAATTGGTTTGAGACTCATGCGCGCTTTCCCTTTCTGCCGGCTTTACCCGCCGGCGGGCAATAGATATCGGCCAGCGTCTCGATGATGCGTTGAGCTTCCGGGCTTGCCAGCCTGTAGTAGATCGTCTGCGAGACACGCCGCGTCGCGACGAGCCCCTGTTCGCGCAGCACCGCAAGATGCTGCGACAACGCCGACTGGCTGATACCCAGCAGAGTCTGTATTTCTCCGACCGGCATTTCCTCGCCGGCAATGTGGCAGAGGATCAGCAAGCGGCGTTCATTCGCGAGCGCGCCGAGAAGCTGCGATGCTTCGGCAGCGCTTGCTTCGAGCTCCCTTATTTCAGCCGTCGTCATTGGACTGCCTGACTTTCCTGCCCGTATCGATGATTTTTTTATATTAGATTTTTATCATATAAAGTCAAGGGTTGCGCGGCGGCAACGCTCGCCAACCATGACCTCAATGGCCCCATTTTCGCCATGCTTCGGCCCCGAACGGCCACCAGACTCCCGCCCGAGGCCAACCGAAAATGGAGTTGAACGTGAAGAAAACAGCAACGATCCTTACGGTGGCAGCCCTTCTCCTGACGACGGGCTGCACCAACCTCAGCAAGACGCAGGAAGGCGCTCTCTCGGGCGGCGCCATCGGCGCTGGCGTTGGCGCAGCAGCCACCGCAATCGCCGGTTCCAGCATTGCCGCCGGCATGATCGTCGGCGGTACCGTCGGCGCCGCAGCGGGCGCCTACACAGGTTGCCAGAAGGAAGGCAAATGCTGATCTGACGGACCGGTTACGGTAAAGACGGCCCGTTGCTCTCGCCGGACGCTCTATTCGGCGAAGAACCGCCGGTCCACCGGATCGAAGGAGCCGGCGACCGGTGCCCCTGCACCTTCGCTCCATGAATCGCGCTTGAGCGCCCGGTCGATCTGCACGACTTGCATCCCCGCTTCCCTTGCGGCGGCAATCTCGCCCGCATGGTCGGAAAGAAAGAGCATGGCACCCGCATCGAGCCCCGCCGTCTCGGCGATGGCGCGGTAGGAACTGCTTTCGGTCTTCGCGCCGATCCGCGTGTCGAAGAAGCCCTCGAAAAGCGGTGCGAGATCGCCCTTGTCCGAACAGCCGAAGATGAGCCGCTGCGCCTCCTCGGAGCCCGAAGAATAGACGAAGAGACGAAGGCCGCGATCGTGCCACCGCCGCAGCACCGCCGCAGCGTCCTCATAGACTTCGCCTTTCAGAACGCCTTCCTCATATCCCTTACGCCAGATCAGTCCCTGCAGCAGCTTCAACGGTCCGGCCTTCCGGTCCTCGTCCAGCCAGGACAGGAGAAGGCGCACCGTCGCATCTGTATCCGCCCCCTCAATGCCGCCAAGCTCGCGCGCAGCGGCAAGCGCAGCCGCAACCTGCCCGTCGGCTTCATTCTCCGTCACAAAACGGACAAGGCGCGCACGCGCATAGGGAAAAAGCACCTCATGCACAAAGGCGAGAGGTGTCGTCGTGCCTTCGATGTCGGTGACAACGGCGCGGACGGTCGTCATGCGGGCACGTTCTCGAACTTCGGAAAACGCGTTGCGATATCGTCGCCGGTAAAATGGCCAACCCAGCCTTCCGGCGTCGTGAATATGCGTATCGCACAGAAATCGGGCGCGGGGCCGGTATCGAACCAGTGCGTTGTCCCCGCCGGAACGCTGATGAGGTCGTTCCGTTCGCACACCACCCGGAAGACGCGCCCCTCCTTGCGGAGATAGAATGCACCCGCCCCGTCGACGAAGAAGCGTACCTCGTCGTCGTCATGCGTGTGCTCGGCGAGAAATTTCCGGCGAAGCTCATCGCGGCTCGGATTGTCCGGCTTCACGCGCACCACATCGGCGCTCCGGTAGCCACCCTCTTCCATGATCCGCGCAACCTCGCGCTCATAGGCCTTGAGCACCGTCGCCTGATCGGCATCCTCCGCAAGCACTCGCGACGCGGTCCACCGCTCGAAGGCAACGCCGATGCCGCTCAATTCCTTGACAATCGTATCGCCGTCCTGCGTGTCGAGCAGCACGGTGCCTGGGTCGGTGTCGGGATAGACGGTGAGACGGGTCATCTGAAGCCCTCCTCATGCAGTTGCGCTGTCAGCAGAAAATCGAACGCTTCCACATGGCGGATCGTCTCCGCCGCGTTCGCTCCCCAAACATATAGGCCGTGTCCGACAATGAGGTAACCGTAAGCCTTGTCGAGCGTCGCGAGCCTTTGCTCGACGATATCGGCGAGCCGCTCGGTGTTCTGATCGTTTGGCACCACGGGAACGTCGAGCACCGTTTCATGGGTCTCTATGCCGGAAAAAGCCTTGAGAAGCTCCCACCCCTCGAGGCGCACGTACCCCGCCCTTTCATGGCGTCGCGACAGCACGGTTGCCGCCATGCTGTGTATGTGGGAAATCGCTCCAATCTGGGGGGCATTCCGGTATCTCGCGAGATGCAACGGCGCTTCCGCCGACGCCCTCGGATGCTTCGGTCCAAAAATTTCAGCCTCGATCACACCCGCCTCTGTGAGCTCGGCCTTGTTTGCCCCCGTCGCGGTCAAGGCGGCCCGCTGCCCATCGATCCGCGCCGAGAAATTGCCGCTCGTCGCCGGCACCCAGCCGCGCGCACCGGCAAAGCGGGCCATGGCGATGACCCCATTCACGGCGTCGGCATAGTGCTCATCAGGCGCCTTGGCGTCTCGGTCCGGGTCCATTTTGTCTCCGACGGCTGAAATCGAGCGGCAAACATAGTGGATTCGGAGAGTGATGAAACCCCCGCAAAAACAAGGTTTTGCGGCCTCTCGAAGGCAAAGCGGCCCGACGTTCGTCCAAATTGGATAAACGTAAGGGACTAGTCACATATATTTAAAGTTGCATAGACCCTTTTGTGTGTCTCATCATGGTTGAACACAATCCGATTCGCCTATGCATAAGGGGCCTATCACAATGATCTCCATTACGCAGAACCTCGAAAGCCCGGCATTCATGGCGCTTGTCGATCCTGACTGCGCCTCGCTCTTCCGGCAGTGGAACGTAACGCTGCCGCCGGGCCGCGAGATCGATCTGGCCTGGCAGGTCGCGGCGTCTCGCGGCACGGTCAAGGACAAGCTGCTGCGCGAGGACAATATCCGCGTTGCCGTCGTCAGTGCAGCATCGGAAACGGACCCGCTGCTTCGCGACATGGCAAGAAACGCAAGCCAGATGCCGAGCCATGCCTGGCTGCATCTGATCCTCCTCACCCCCATGCGCGTCACCCAGCCCTTCATGGCCCAGCTCCGCCAGTTCGCCTCCTGGTCCGTCCTCCCCGCGCCCTGCACCGCCGCCGAACTCTCCGACGCCCTCACGAATGCCGCCTGGAAAGCCGCCGAACAGCACCGGCTCGCCATGCTGTCCATCGCGATCCGCAACGAAGCCGAGGATATCCTGATCCGCACCCGCAATATTGTCGGCGCGCTGCGCAACGTCGAAACGCCCGTCGCTCTCGGGAACCTGGTTCGCATCGCCGACCTCATGAGCGAAGGTGAGGGAATGCCCGCCCGCCGCGAACCCAATCGCCACGACGGCGCCGCCCCCTCACCGGCATCCGGCGGCATGGCGCTGCCGGAGAGCATCGGAATGCGTGGAGAAGATCCCGGACGCTTCTGGACCCGACGCCTGATCGACTTCTGCACCGCGCGCCAGAGCTTCTTTCCGGACGGTCTTTTTTCCGACCCCGCCTGGGACATGCTGCTCGACCTCACCAACGCGCGCCTGTCGGGAAAGCGTGTCTCCGTCTCAAGCCTCTGCATTGCTTCCCGCGTGCCCGCGACGACGGCGCTTCGCCGTATCAGCGATCTGGTTTCGGAAGGCCTGGCCACGCGCGTCCGCGACGAAGCGGACGGCCGGCGCGTCTTCGTCGAGCTGACGGAGGACGGCTTCTCCCGAATGACCGCCTATATCGAGAATGTGAGGGGCATGCTCTCGGACGGTCAGCAAATGAGACGCGCTCAATAGCGCATCGGAAGCATCGCCCATCAAACGAAAAGCCCGCCGGAGAATATCCGGCGGGCTTTTGAATTTTGGTTGCGGGGGCAGGATTTGGACTAATGCGAACATATGCACGAGTCGCTCGGTGGGGTGAGCAGTCAGCCGTTACGAGACCAGAAGCCCTGAAAATCGCCTCGATACGGTATTGGCAATACCAAAAATCCACAAGATAGAGCCTCTTCGCAGTGGCACAGACTGAATGCGGCACCGCTTCGGTAGACCTCCTCATCCTGGTTTTCAAGGATGAAATGAGCCAGCTGATAGAGGAAGTGTACGGAACAATTCGGAAGAATGCCTCGTTGATCGAGCAAACGGAGTCATTGTTCGACGGGTTTATTGAATATCACAGGCGCGATGTTGTCGTTGCCCGCGCGCTAATTCGCGAACTCAGCTTCTCCGGCAACCCCGGGCGCCGGAAAGACGTGCTCACCATTCCAGAAGCGATTAGATCGTGTCCCGTGGCGTGGTGTAGCTTAGACGACCACGGCTCATCCCAGAGGGCCGGATGAGTGTCAGCTTGCGGCTGGCAGGCTGATGAGCGGATCATCGCTCATTGCGGCGATCGTTTCCAGTGTCATGTAGCGGGATCGTTGGACGGCCCATTCATCATTTTGTTCGACCAGCAGCGCGCCAACCAGCCTGACGATGGCATCATCGTTGGGGAAGATGCCGACGACCTCTGTGCGGCGCTTGATCTCGCCGTTGAGACGTTCGATCGGATTGGTGCTGTGAAGCTTGGTCCAGTGCTGCCGGGGAAAGGTCATGCAGGCGAGCACATCCTGTTCGGCATTATCCATCAGCGTGGCGAGTTTCGGCACCTTCGGCCTGATCCGATCGGCGACATTACGCCATTGGGTGCCTGCAGCCTCGGGCGTGTCCTGGGCAAAGGCGGTGGCAATGAAGGCGGAGACGACGCGGCGTCCGCTCTTTCCCGCATGGGCCAGCGCATTACGCATGAAATGGACACGGCACCTCTGCCAGGTCGCGGAGAGCACCTTCGACACGGCAGCCTTGATGCCCTCATGCGCATAGGAGACCACGAACTTGACGCGCGGCGCCAAGGCCGTCATCTCCCGGCGCCCCCGTCGTGCCAAGCCTCTCGCCATCGACGAGGAGATGTACAAATGCGGCATGCCATCGAGAACTTCTTCGGCAAACTCAAGAAGTTCAACGCATCGCCCCCATGATCCATCTCGCCGCAGCCGCGATAAAACTCCCGATGAATCCCAACAGACCCTAAACCGGCAGCAGTTCAAGTATTGGTCTCGCGCCAGGCTTGGGCCAAGCCTAACGAAAAGCGATCCGGATCATGCGACATCTGCGGAAGGCCCGAGAGCGAACTCGAAGGAATCGGTAAACAACCGGTCTTGACGCGCACCCTTTTCGCTCAACACCCTGTTGACCGCCTCGACCATCGGCGGAGGGCCGGCGACATATATATCCATGGCGCCAGCGTCCCTTATATCCGCCGCGAGCGCGTCGTGGAGGAAGCCACGACGCCCCATCCAATCGCTGCCGGGCTCACATTCCGAAAGCACCGGAACGAAGTTGAAATCCGCAAGTTTTTTCGTCCAACTCACGACGGTATCCGCCAGGTAAAGATCCCTTTCCTGCCGCACCCCCCAGTACAACACCATGGGCACGTGGCTGCCTTCCTCGATGCGGCTCTCTATGAGAGCCTTGATCGGAGCGAACCCTGTCCCGCCGGCAACGAGCAACATGGGCCGAGTCGAGCGGCTGCGCAGGAAAAAAGTTCCGAGCGGGCCTTCGACATCAAGCTCGTCTCCCAAGTGAAGATCTGTGAAAATGTAATTTGTGAACTTCCCGCTCGGCACCCTGCGGATATGCATTTCAATTATATCCGGGCTCGATGGAAGGCTGCCAATCGAGAAATCGCGGAAAATTCCGTTCTTCCCGATATTGGCATACTGTCCAGCCACCCAGTTCAATGGCGAATGAAGTTTCAACTGGAGCCGCATTACGTCGTGTGAAAGCTTGTCCAGCCCCACCACGGTGGCTTTCACTTTCTTGATATGAATGCCGTCCAGCGCCGTCTTGATCTCCTGAAGGCGAACTTCCTCCATCAGACCGACACGAATTTGGGCGTCGATCTCAAGATCGGAGAGCGGTGCCGCCTGACATACCAGAACGCTGCCCGCTTGCATCTCTTCGGCTGTCAGTGCGAGCGGCTCACGCCAGGGATAGTGAACGCTGCCGCTCACGATCCGGGCGCAACAGGTCTTGCAACTCCCGTTCCCGCATTTGAAGTTCAGTGAAAGTCCGTTTCTAAAAGCGGCGTTAAGAATCGTTTCGTCATCGCCGACGTCGAACTTTCGCCCGTTGGAAACCAGAGTTACCTGAAAACTCATCTATCCCTCTATACTTCGAGTAACACGTGGCTTTAAGCCGCGATATGGCCCTGCTTTCGCTCGTTGCGTCCAACGCCGACAAGCACCGCGATGGCCGGCAACAGTGTCACTGCGGCGATCATGCTCAGCAGGAACTTGAACGTCAGCATCAATCCGACGTCCGCCTGGAACTGAAGATCCGAGAATATCCATGTTGCAACGCCAAAGGAAAGGGTCACTCCGGTGAACACTACAGCCCTTCCTGTGACCATCAATGTACGCAAATACGCCTCCTTGAATGTCGAGACATGTGCCAGATGCGTCCGCAGGTCGCTGAAGATGTAAAGACCATAATCGACACCGATACCCGCCCCGAGGCTCGCTACCGGCAGCGTGTTCACCTTCAACCCTATGCCGAGAGCCGACATGACGATATAGGCGACGAACGAAACCACCAACAATGGCAAAACGACCGCCGCCACAGCCTTGAAGCTCCGGAAAACCGACAGGATCAACAGGATGATCGCGCCATAGATATAAACCATGATCGAAAACTGGGCCTCTTTCACCGACTCATTGGTCGCCGCGGCGATGCCCACATTTCCGCCCGCGAATTCGAAAGTCACATTCGCCGATGGATTGGCCTTGATATAGCTCTGCAGCGCGTCCACCACCTTGTGAACCGTGACGGCCCTGTGATCCGTCGTGTAGATATTGATCGGCATTACCGAGCAGTCGCCGTTCAACAGTCCCGTTCCGACCTCCACATAAGCCGTGATCAGAGCGAGCGACCCCCTGTCCCGCGGCAACGCAGTCCATTTTGGGAAGCCTTCGTTATAGCCTACCCAACTCTTCTTCGCCGTTTCAGTGAGCGAGGCAACGGATGTCACGTCAGACAGCCTCTTCGCCTCGATCACAAAATCGTCGATCGCGCTCATCGTCCCGTAATCGACGCAACCCGAGCCTTTCGTGCGGGCGTAAACCGTAAGGACATCCGAACCCACTGAAAAATGATCGAGGATCGTTCTGACGTCCCGATTATATACGGAATCCGGCCGAAGCTCCGCGAAGCCCGGCGTCACGTCGCCAACCTGAACATTATCGCCGGCACTGTAGCCCCATATGGACGCTGCTATCGCGACGATCACCGCGACGATCGCCACCGGCACCGTACCGAAATTGGACAATATCCGAAGCGGCCGGGGAGCCTTGTCAGGCGTTGCCGCCTGCCGGAAGCGCGCTTCGAAGGCGGCGTAATTCTTGATATTCACATAGGACAGAAGAACGGGAAGCAGAAGGAGATTGGTCACCACGATGAAGCCAAGACCGATGGCGGCCGTCAACGCAAGTTCCCTGATGATCGGAATGTCGATCTCATTGAGAACCAGGAAGCCGAAAACATCCGTCAAAATAGCGACAATCCCCGGCCCCGCCAGAACACGAAACGCGCGCCGGGCCGCCGAAATGCTGTTTCCTTTTGTGGCGGACGGATCGTTATCGGATGATCCATCGGACATTTCCTGCCGTCCGAGAAAACCGGTCTGCCATTGCGTCACCATCTGGATGCCGTGGCTGACGCCCAGGGCGATGACCAGGAACGGCAGCAGCATGTTCATGGGATCGAGACCGTAGCCAAACAGATCGAGCACGCCGAACTGGCAGATCACCGACACGATCGCGCTGACGAGCGGAAGCACCGCGAGGCGCCATGACTTCGTGTACCAATAGAGTAGCAGCGCCGTTATGACGACGGTCACGAAGAAGAAGGCGATGACGCTTTGCGCACCCTGCGCGATGTCTCCCGTGGCTTTGGCGAAGCCGACGATATGAACCGAGACGTTCGCATCCTGATATTTGGTCCTGATATCCTCGAGTTTCCGGGCAATGTCCTGATAGTCGACGGGCTCGCCGGTCGTGGGATCCTTGTCCTGCAGATCGGCCGTCACCAGCGCTCCCGTCAGGCCGTTCGCCACGAGCCTGCCTTCCTGCTCGCCCTTGACGATGTTGCGCTTCACACGGGCAAACATCTCCGGCGTCGGCTTGAAGTCCGGCGGAACGACGGCGCCCCCCGCATAACCGCCTTCGACGATATCGATATACCAGACATCGGGCGAATAGATCGACTTCACGCTCGGCCGGTAAACGCCAGGCAGATAAAACAGCTCGTCGTGAACGCCCTTGAGCTTTTTGAAGAACTCCGCGTTGAATATATCGCCCTGCTTCTCGATGAGCGCGATCGTTATTCGGTTACCGCCGCCAAACGACTTCCGGTATTCCTGAAACTTCTGGATGAAGGCATGATCCTGCGGAAGCATCTTGTCGAAGCCCGCGCTGATCCTCAGATCCTTGGCGGCGAAAGCCATCGCCGCCGCGAGAATGACGAATGCGACGACGACGAGGGGCCTCACCGAAAACAGACCCCTTTCCAAAAACCGGACGAACGAATTCGACTTGTTGGTTACCACTTTCAGTGTCCTTTCACGGCTGACGGTGCGCATGGGGCCATTCCGCCCACGCGGCGAACCTCCGCCTCAAATTCCATGCACATCTGCCAGGCCCACTACCCGCGGATGACGCGACTTCATTGGCTGTTCTATTTCATGGGTTTTTGGAGCTGAGCTCGGCCAGGCCGAGCTGCCCGGCTCCAAATGTCTGCAATCCGCCGTTGCCGGCGATAACCGCGCTTCGGCGGTCTGTCAGGTAGAGACCGGCGGAATAATCCCTTATGACGCCGTCGCCGGTGACGACCCTTTCGGTCGCTTTTGCGCCCCAATGGTAACGCAACATCGTTCCTTCGCTGCCATAGACGAGGACCGAATCGTGAGCCGTCTGAAGCGCACCGAAAAATGAAGCCGTCGTGCCGGTATCGATCTCGCGCCAGGTCTGGCCTTCATCGTCGCTCGAGAAAAGATGGCCGCGCAAACCGAAAACGAGAAGCCGCCCCCCGCCCAGCGAAAGTCCGCCAAACAGCGTTCCGTGATAGGGTGAATTCAGAGGACCCCATGTCTCGCCGCCATCCGTCGAACGATAGAGCAGTCCCGGCACCGTTATGTTCATATCGTCATCGGGCTCGCCGCTCTCGCCAATCGCGATCAGCCCGCCGGAGCCATCCCGGATCAGCGCAAAGATGTGCCGGCTTTCGGCGTTGCCCTCCTCGTCCTCGATTTCGGACCGGGTCCAGGTCGTCCCTCCATCCCGGGTGATCATCATGGTACCGTATGCGCCGGCAGCCACGCCGCGCAGCGCATCGAGAAAACGAACGGAAAACAGGGGTTGCGACTCGGTGCTGTCCGATGGGGGAAGCTGCGTCCGCCAACTCGCTCCGCCATCGTCTGAATGCAGCACGACGCCGCCATAGCCAACGATCCAGCCCTTGTCCGGCGTCGGGAAATCGACCGACGTGAGAAACAGCTTCGTTGGCGTATGAACCGCACAGATCTCGCCTGTTTGGGGTTCATAGAGATTGACCGAACCGCCCTCGCCGGCAGCGACGATGCCTTTCGCCGCCTGGGCAAGATCCGTCAGCAGAACTTTCTTGTCGGCCTCCGCCTGCGCGCCATTGCAGGCCGCTGCCATGGGTGAGGCGACGAAAATAAATACCGCAGAAAGAAACAATCCTCCCGCCAACGCACGAAACACGGCCATTATGTGAACCCGCCTCTTCGATCGGACATTGTGAAAAAATGACGGCTGGCGGCGCTTCCGGCGCCGCCAGCCGCGGAATCGTCAGCGAATACCCTCGCCCTTCAGATTGCCGATCGTGAAGGTGTTCGCAGGAATATCGATGTTGAACTGCCTCGGCGTCGAGGGCCGGGCCACATCGAGACCAAGCACCACATAACCTTCAGAACGAAGTTCGTATTTCATCTCTAGATTGCTGCTGAATACGCCATAATCGTAATAATTGATGGTCGCGCATTCCTCAAGCTTCCAGAGAGTGTCCTTGTCATCGTAGATATCGGCGGTCGCCGCCAGCCAGCTGTCCTCATCGAGGTACAAGACACGCTTGTCGTACGCCATGTGATAATCCGGTTTTTGCTTACCCTCGACCACCCAGACGCGATGAAGTTCATAGCGGACCATATCCTGATTGATGTTGCCCGGCTTCATCACGTCGCTTTCCTTGATGGAACGATCGGAAAGCTTGTAATTGTTGTAGGGTATATAGAGTTCCTTCTTGCCCTTCAGTGTCCAGTCGTAGCGGTCCGCATTGCCATGAACACTGCAGTAGGCCTGGTCGACAGCCATGAGGCCGTTGGAACCGCTTTTCGGATAGTCATAACTGATCTGAGGGGCGCGGCGCACGCGGCGCTGGCCCGGATTATAGGACCAAATCTTTTCCTTGCCGCCCTGACGGGCGTAGTTGACATCGCTGATGAGAAGAATGGCCTGTCCCGCGAGGCGGGGCGGGGCCTGGACGATCTGCAGCACTTGATATTCCGGCAGCACGCTGCCCCATGCCGCACCCGGCGCGTATTGCGGATAGCCGTGCCACTCCTCGATATGGGCGGTCTCCCAGCCTCCGTTCGGATCCATCACGCTGGCGTTATACCAGCGACGCTCGCCGCCGGTCACGTATTGGCAGCGCCACCAGACCGCGTTGAGCCGCGCCTCGATACCGGTTTTCGGAATCGGGAAGCAGGTGCCGCCGAAATACTTGTCGTCCGGATCGTAGCCGCCCTTGTCCAGACTGACTTCGGTTGCGTTCTTGATAGACCGCTCATAGATGTGTTGCGGCGCAGAGTAGCTCCGGCGCGTCGGATAGATATCGAGCCTGTATGTCTCCGGGTTCTTCTCCAGCATCGCGATCTGGCCGGGCGTCAGCTTGTCCACATACTGCTTGTAATTCTGCGCCGTGATCGTGAACAGGACCTTGTCGCTCGCATAGGGATCGACATAGTTGCCGGACCCTGCGACGAACCCGGCCGGCGCCTCGGTGATGCCGCCGGTCCATTCCGGGATGGAGCCGTCGGCGTTGCCCGCCCGCTCGGCGCCCGTGGGCGTGAGCGGCGTCCCGGTCACGCCGAGTTTCGCGGCCTCCTCGGCCGATACCCCTGCATGGGCCGGCATCGACAGGAAAATCGCGACTGCCGCGGCGGCCGCCGGCAGGAGGTGATGGTATCTATACTGCATTGATCTTTTTCCTTGTCTGGTGATGACGGCGATCGGCCGCGTCTGCGTATCCAGCCGATCGCCATTCCCTTCCTGCTTCCTCAGAACGAATATTTGAGACTGACGCCCGCATAATCGCGGTCGCGGCGGCCATTGGCCGGCCCCGCGAAGCGCGTGTATTCCGCTCTCATCGAGAGCTTGTTCGCATGGACCGCCTCGAGCGCGAGGCCGAGCTGGTTCGTGTTCTTGCCGGGCGGGCCGCCGGCCGGCGCAAGGCCGGAGAGACCCATCTGGAAATCGATCGTACCGTTGAGGTCGAACCTCCCCAGATAGGGCAGGGTAAAGAGCCCGGCCCACTGCGGCCCGATCGAGGTGCGGATCGCCGTCGCATTGCTCGTGACGCCGCCGAGATCGGCCTCGTTCGTATATTGATACACATGGCCCCAGACGATTTCCGTTGCCGACGTCGTCTGGCTCGTTGTCGGAATCACGTTCGGCGGAAACACATAGGTCACCGTGACCTGGCCCTGGCTATAGCCCAGACGCCTGTAGGTATCGAGCTTGGTTCCGCCCACGGCCGCGCCGACGGCAGCGCCGAGGCCGGCTCCGCCCAACTGAATCGGGAAGTTATCCTGATAGGAAAACTCGCCCGCAACCGACGTTTTCCCGACGGTCGCGTTGAAACTTGCGCCGTAGAGCTTGATGTCCTCGACGAAGTCCGCGAAATAATGAGCGGCCGCCGGCCCTACGCCGTCGGGATCGGGCAGAACGTTAATTGCCGGATTGTAGGAAGAGTAGTTGATGAAATAAAGGCCGAAATCGGTATAGTCCAGCGCCTCGACCGTGAAATGTGTCGACACGCCATACGTACCGGTATCGTCCGCCTCCCTGTCCTGCATCCGGGTAAGGGGTCCAAGGGCGGAGTTGATGCCGTCGCCGAGAAGATTCGACGTGCTGAAATAGCTTCCGACGGGATCGATTTCCGTCTCCTGCCATCTCAGCATCTGCATCGCTTCGATGGACCAGTTGCCCGTGATGTCCACGCCCGCCCAAACCATCGGGAGCGGCACCAGAATCTCCTTCACCTCCGCACCCGCCTGGCGCGCCTTGACGACGTCCTGGGGATTGATCTGGTTGATGCCGTTGGTGAAGAACGTGCTTTCGCCCCAGCTTACGACCTGGCTGCCGGCGCGAAGATGGAGCCTGCTCGTATCGCTCAAGTCCCAGTCGCCATAGACGAAATAGTCGAGAAACTTCGCATCCGACCGGCCGGCCTGGCGCGTCGCGTCGTTCATCCGGTCATTGGTGTCCATGACCGAATTGTAGAAATAGGTACCGCGCGCGAAGATACCGACATTGTGGTACTGAAGGTTGAAATCGTGAACAGCCTTGCTCGTCTGGTCGATCATGTCGCCATTGTCGAAATTGCGATCGCCCGACGAGCCGGCGGCCAGTTTGGCGTCCGGTTTTTCGACACGGAACAACATGCCGGTCGACACGGTCGTGTCGAAATAGCCGTTGATGTCCCCATAATGAAAATCGAACGCATATGCGTTCATCGTACCGGCCGTCAACAAAAGGCCTGTCAGTCCGGCGATCTTCGCCGGTCGAAATTTTCCTGGCATTTGAACTCCCCCGATTTAATCCGTGAGTTGCTGAGCGTGATTATGTCCCTCGCCGTCTCGCAGGCCCGCTCCCTCTCCTGCTGCCGGTCTCACTGCATCGAATTCTACCCGCCTGTCCCACCTCCTCAGTAGGTTTACGTTGTCACGTTTACGTTGTCTCAGGCGTCCTGCATCTGCCCTGCGATCCGTAAAAAAGGTTCGATCGCCGCGGGGTTAGCCATGGCATCCCTGTTCAGGACGTCATCCGGAGCCGCCCCCGCAAGAATGCGGCGCACCGGAACTTCCATCTTCTTGCCCGTCAGCGTGTAGGGAATCGCCGCGACCTCGACAATCGCATCGGGAACATGCCGAGGCGACAAATCCTTCCGCAAACGGAGATTTATCTCGGAACGGATTTCATCCGTCAGTTGCCGGCCCTCCGCCATGACAATGAAGAGCGGCATGTAAAACTCGCCACCCGGCCTGTCCAGGTTTACGATGAGACTGTCGCGGACGCCGGGCACACCCTCAACGATACGGTAGACTTCCGCCGTGCCCGTTCTCACACCATACCTGTTCAACGTGGAATCCGACCGGCCGTAGATGATACAGGTGCCGCGGTCGGTGATTTCGAGAAAATCGCCATGCCGCCATACGCCGGGGAACATATCGAAGTAGCTTTCGCGGTATCTCACGAAATCATCGTCGCCCCAGAAATAGAGCGGCATAGAGGGCATTGGCGCCGAAATGACCATTTCACCGATCTGCCCGATGACAGGCCTGCCATTGTCGTTGTAGGCCTCGACACGGGCGCCGAGCATTCGACCCTGTATCTCCCCCGCATAGACGGGCACGAACGGAATCCCGCCCACAAAACCGCCGGCGACATCCGTTCCGCCGCTCGATGACGCAAGCCAGATATCGGACCCGATAGCCTCATAACACCAGCGGAAGGCATCGATGCTCAGCGGAGAACCGGTCGATCCGACGGACCGGACATGACCAAGATCAAAATCTTGCCCGGGCTTCATGCCCGCCTTCATGCAAGAACCGAGATAGGCCGCGCCTGCGCCAAAATAGGTGATGCGCGCCTCCTCGGCCAACCGCCACAGCTCGCCCATATCCGGATAGCCCGGGTTCCCATCGTACATCACGATCGAAGCGCCGGTCAGCAGTCCGCCCATGAGCAGGTTCCACATCACCCATCCGGTGGTGGTGAACCAGAAGAAACGCGATCCAGGTCCGATATCGAGATGTAGCGAGTGGGCCTTGAGATGCTCGATAAGCACACCGCCCTGGCTGTGGACGATCGCTTTGGGCAGGCCGGTGGTGCCGGAAGAATAAAGGATCCATAGCGGATGATTGAAATCGACCGGCGTGAACTCGAGCTGCTCCGGGTCGCCAGGCCGCCCGGCCAGAAACTCGTCCCAGATCAGGCAGTCGTCCCCCGCTTCTCCCGGCTCCGCCGAAGGATCGAGGTTGGGCAGAAAAATAGTATGCGTAACCGTGGGGAGCGCGTCACGCAGTTCGCGGATCACCGGCCGACGGTCGTACTTTTTTCCGTTGTAGGCATAGCCGTCGACAGCGATGAGAATCTTCGGCTTTATCTGAGCGAACCGGTCGAGAACCGTCGGCGTGCCGAAATCCGGCGAACAGCTTGTCCAGACAGCGCCGATGCTCGCGCAGGCCAGAAAGGCGATCGCGGCATCGGGAATATTCGGAAGATAGGCCGCAACACGGTCTCCCACGCCGACGCCCAACGCTTTCAGCGAATTAGCCGCCAGCCGCGTCCGCTCCTCAAGGTCGCGCCGCGACAGCGTCCGCAAATCGCCGCCTTCTCTTTTATAATATATCGCCACCCCATCGGCATCGTCCCGATACCGGAAAACCTGTTCGGCGTAGTTCAGCCGAGCGCCGGTGAACCACTTGACGCCTGGCATCTCCCCGCTTTCGAGCACGCGTCGATAGGGCGTATGCGCCTTGATATTGAAATAATCCCATATCGACGCCCAAAATCCTTCCAGGTCGTCAACGGACCATTGCCACAGCGACGCGTAATCGGAAAATTTCCGTCCCTGCCGCTCCTCGAGCCAGCCGAGATAGCGCGACATGTTGCAGGATGCCAAAAAGCTTTCTGACGGTCGCCAGAGAATATCCGGTGCTGCCGAAACAGGCGCATCAATCACGTTCAGATTTCCTAATAACAAAGGGCGGGGTGACGGAGGGCCCCCGGCCCTCCGCAATGCCAAATCTGCCGGGTCAGGCGGCCTTTTTGAACGTCGCCCGGCCTTCCGGCATGAAGCGGTGGTACATCGCATCGTGCCAGTTCCAGATGGCCGCCACCGAGTCCGCGGCCGCGTTCCACAGTTCCATCATGTTGTCGGGCGTCACGATCAGCCGGCAGAAATCGTCCGCATCGCCCGCATGCTCCATGTCCGCCTCGACATGGATGTCCGGGAAACGCGTGTCCGTGAAGCCGTAATGCTCGCGCAGGCCCTTGCTCTGGCGTTCGAACTGGATCGGCGACTGCGACTCCACCGACCACATCAGCGCCATGATCCCATGCTTCCAGCCATGGGACATATAACGCTCGAGCACCGCCACGAGGGCGCTCGTCTCGGAAAGAATCTCGGCCCGGTAAACATCCTCCCGGCGAATCCCGCAGCCCTTCACGATCATGTCGACATTGATCTCCGGATGGATGCCCGGCGTGAAGAACTCTTCATAGAAGTTCACCGTGATCTTCTTCTTGACGGGATAAAGGCTCGCATCGATCGGCATATCCGCCAGAATGTTGGGGAGCATCTGCTCCGAGCCCACCGCCCCGAACCACCACCACTGGATGAGAAAGCTCTTCAGCGCCTCCTTCGGCAGTTCGCCTGTCGTGATCGCGTCGACGATCGGATGATGCCCATATTGGAACTGGTTCCGGTAAGCCTGAAGATTCCTGATGAAATCCTCGACGCTCCAGCCCTTGAAATGATCGCGGTCCAGAATGATCGACATCTCGTTTCCTTTCCCAATATCATTGAACAGTTGTTCTACTTGTTGGTAGGTATCGTACTGCATTTGAACGGAATTGCAAGCAGCCAGGCCGAAATGGCCCAATGTTGGACGAAGCGGGCAGCGGCGAACACCCGCGCATAAGGAAAGATCATATGAATTACGAAACGATCATTGTTGAAAAACAGGGCGTTAAAGACCGGCTTACGCTCAGGGGGACAGGCCATCTGAATCTGATGACCCCCCTGATGATGCGGGAATTGAACGATTATCTGGGAAGCCTGGAATCGGACCGGGATACGCGCCTGGTCGTGATATCGGGAGATGGCGACCATTTCTCCGGCGGACTTGACATCAGATCGCCGCTGCCGGTCCTCGATGAAGGGCCGGATTATGCGATGAATTTCATGCATGATTTCGGTGCCACAGTCTTAAAAATGAGGCGCTGTCCCCAACCCATCATAGCCGTGATCAGGGGGGCTGCGTCCGGAGGGGGATTTGCGCTCGCGCTTGCCTCCGACATCAGAATAGCCGGGGCATCCGCGCGCATGAACGCGGCCTTTGTACGGCTCGGCCTTTCGGGCGCCGAAATGGGCGTCAGCTTCCTTCTTCCCCGGCTCATCGGCAGCGCCATGGCGTCGGAACTCTGCCTCACGGGCCGGTTCGTGGATGCCGAGGAAGCGTTTCGGCTGAACCTCGTCTCCAGAGTAGTGCCGGACGAAGCTCTCGAAAAAACAGCGGATGACGTGGCAGCGGAAATCCTTGCGAATGATGCCTTCGCGATCAGGCTCACCAAGGAAACGCTTAATTTCTCCCACTCGTTTGGGAGCCTGGAAGCAGCGATAGGTTTCGAAAATCGCAACCAGTCTCTTGCCTTTGTGGGGCGCTCTCCCAGAGAGGGCGTCAACGCCTTCCGCGACAAGAGAAAGCCCCAATTCAAATAATCAGGTGAGCCCGCGCCGGGCGTGCTCGGCTTCCCGAGCGGCAACCTGCCGCCCGCCATCGCCATGTCATGCTCGACGCTCGGACCGGCTCCCCCGTGATGCAACGGGACGTCCGGGGCTCCCCGCCCCGTCCCGTTGCATCGCCCGACGGGCTCAAATGTTCAAAAGGACTCCGCTTCCAACCGGAGAAAGCCGGGTTCAGATCATCCACATCGCAGGTTTCGACGGCCGAAACCGGGGCTTCCTTCCTTGCCTGAAGCCCAAGGCTGAAATTCAACAGGCAATCGCCCTGCTTTAGCGTTACGTGAAAGCAGAAATGCCGAGAATATTACGCCCTATAATCAACTTCTGGATCTCCGTCGTCCCGTCTGGAACAGGCAGGATGCGGGCATTCCGAAAATGCCGTTCTACGGAAAATTCCTTGGTGATGCCGACGCCGCCATGGATTCCAATGGCCCGGGAGGCAATTTCCACCGCCTTCTCGGTCGCGTACCATTTCGCCATGGAGGTTTGTGTATCGCAACGCACACCGAGATCGAGCAACATAAGGGCACGCTGACACAGGAGCCGGGCAGCGTCGACTTCAGTCGCCATTTCAGCGACATAGGCCTGGATCAACTGATGCCCCCCGATGGGCTTTCCGTGCTGGTGCCGCTGTTTGGCGTAGCCGATCGCATCTTCCAGTGCAGCTGCAGCAATTCCAACCGCGGTCAACCCGACAAAAACGCGAGCGGTTTCAAACAGTTTCAAAACCTGAGTCAGTCCGCCGCCCGACCGGCCCAGAAGATTTCCGGCTGGCGCAACTGCGCCGTCGAAAAACAGCTCG
Source organism: Parvibaculum sp. (assembly GCA_014359855.1). Taxonomy (GTDB): domain Bacteria; phylum Pseudomonadota; class Alphaproteobacteria; order Parvibaculales; family Parvibaculaceae; genus Parvibaculum. The sequence goes on along the minus strand of JACIYQ010000109.1, from coordinate 5,542 downwards.
CAAGTCGACGCGCTGACGAAGCCCATCTTCTTTACCTCGCGGCTTTGATAATTGCCGTTCTCGCGATCGACAATCAGCATACTGAGTTCTCCGTCGACACTGCAAACGATGATTGCAAAATCAGACTGAGCGCCATTTGAAATCCAGAGTTTCTGCCCTCGCACCCTGAACCCGTCTCCCTCCCGCACCGCCCGGGTCTGCACCTCGGCGACGTTGGAACCCACGCCCGGCTCCGAGATGCACAAGCATCCGATACGCTCACCGCGAAGTAACGGTTCCAGATAGGTCTTCTTGATTTCGGGCGTCCCCAGCGCGGAAAGGATAAGAGCTACATGACTCTGGATCAGTATGGCGAGCGCGAGCTCCGGCCAGACCTTTGCAAGTTCTTCGTATAGAAGACCGAACGTGAAGCGGTCGATGCCGGGACCGCCGCAGTCGGCCGGAATAAGTCCGCTCACAAGGCCGAAATCTTCAAGCATCCGAAAGAGGTCGATCAACTCGGTTCTGGCCGGTGGGCAGCCTGCCTGCTCGTATTCCGTTACCTTCGGCCTCAGTTGAGCCTCCGCAAACTTCCGAAACCCATCAATGGCGAGGCGCTGCTCTTCCGTGTAGAGCAGCATCGCAGTCGCAAGCACTCCGGTCATTTTCTTCTCCCTCTCATTGATCGGTCAGCGTCCAAGAATGGTGATGCAGGCGACGGCTTCTTCGACTCCATGCAGCCCGCCTCCATTCTCCGCCACAGCAATCCGGGCATTCTCCACCTGCCGCGAACCTGCCTCACCACGCAACTGCGCAACCAGCTCCACGATTTGTCCAAGGCCCGTGACGCCGATCGGATGCCCCTTCGATTCGAGCCCGCCCGACGGGTTGACCGGAATCCGTCCACCGATGCGGGTTTCACCGCGCTCGCTTACGGGGCCTCCTTCGCCAAACGGGCAAAAGCCGAGATTTTCAATCTGGATGATTTCGCCCACGGCGGTTGCGTCGTGCACCTCGGCGACCGACACATCCTCCGGGCCTACACCGGCAAGCTCATAGGCCCGCCTTGCGCCAAGACGAGTGCAATGCTTTTCATATTCATCGGCGGTACGGTCAGATCCTGTCTGAATGACCGAAGCCAAAACTCTGATGGCGCGATTACGATCCAGTCTATGGCGCTTGACAGCCGCCTCGGTACACAAAATAACCGCCGCCGCGCCGTCGCTGATCGGCGCGCACATAGGTACCGTTAGCGGATAGGTAATAGGCGCTGCGGCGAGCACTTCGTCGACCGTAAAGGACCTGCGATACTGAGCAAATGGATTGTGAACGGAATGGTCATGGTTCTTGGCCGCCACCGCCGCGATCTGCCGTTGAGTAGTCCCGAAGGTCCGCATATGCTGACGCGCGAACGCGGCATAGACGTCCATGAAGACGCTGTAAGGCGAGCTTGATGTTGTTCCAGGCGGAACCTCGACGCCCTCGCCCATCATCACGAGCTGCTGACGGATCCGATCGGCTGAGGAAACATCCCAGGCACTGTCGAATGCCCCGAACATCCTTACCCTATCGTCCGAATACATTTTCTCCGCTCCGACCACGAGCGCCACGCCGCCCGCACCCGCCCGCAGGAAATTAACTGCCAGATTGAAGGCCGAGCTGGCGCTGGCGCAGGCATTCTCGACATTGACCACAGGCACACCTTGTATGCCGATTTCGCGCAGCGCAATCTGCCCGCGGATAAGATGCTGGCCTTCCATGTGCCCCTGTACGGCATTGGAAAAGAAAGCGCCTTCGATATCTCTTGTCATCAGGCCGGAATCTGCAAGGGCACTGGCGACCGCCTGCCGGGTCAATTGCTTGATGTTGATATCCGCAAGCTTGCCGAACGCCGTCATGCCGACGCCGACCGCGTAAATGTCTCCCATTGCTCACCTCCCATGTATGATTTTTTGGACGACGTCCGGTTTAATATCCCCGGAAAACCGGTTTACGCTTCTCGCGGAAGGCGGCCAGGCCCTCCTGCATGTCATATGACCGCATGTGATCCCGCAGATTGAGCAGTTCGTCGGTTAGCGCGGCCTGCTCGCTCTGGTGGAGCGAACGGTTGGCCACAGCCTTCATTCGACGCAGGACCGCCGGGCTTTTTTCAGCTAACGCCTCCACGAATGCTTCAACAACGCTTGCCAACGCATCGTCCTCTACAACCCGGCTTACAAGCCCCATCTCCAGCATTTCCCTGGCCGAGACGTGCTCGCCCGTGAATAGAAGATATTTCGCACGGTGCAATCCAATCCGACCTGGCAAAATTGCGGCGCCGCCGGCGCCGGGGAAGACTCCAAAATTCGAATGAGCATCGCCCATACGGGCACTTTCGGCCGCAAAAACAATGTCGCAGGTCATGACCAGTTCAAGACCGCCCGCAAGCGCTAAACCGTTGACGGCGGCGATTGTTGGCTTGGGCAGGGAGCGCAACGCCCCGAATACGGGCTTGATCAAATCGAGGATGTCCGGATCGCCAGGCGTGGAAGTGGCCTGCGCCTCCTGTATCTCCTTGAGATCGGCGCCAGCGCAGAACGCGCGCCCGCGGCCCGTCAACACCAGCGCGCGCACATCATCGTCATTCCGCGCACGGTTCACCGCCTCGTCCAATTCACGAAGCAATCCCAAGGAAAGAGCGTTCAACTGGTCCGGTCTGTTCAGCGAAATCCAAGCTGCTGAGCCGCGTCGTTCGTAAACGATATTTGCAAAGCTCGTGAACACTCTCCCCTCCTGATATTTTTGCGTTTCGTGCAAAGGCACCGTGGCCGCTACGCGCGGCATCTTTATCCATCAAGTCCGGATCGGCGCTTGTTCCCAGTTCCAGCTTTGCGTTCGCCGGTCAGACTTCACCGTATATGGGGATCGATGCTCCATTGATCGCCGCGGTCTCCATCGAGACGAGATGCACGATTTCTGCCGCGATCACCGACGGAGATATCCATTTGGCGTGATCGGCGTCCGGCATCTGACGTCTGTTTTCCGGCGTATCGATAATGGATGGACAGAGGGCATTTACAGCGATGCCATGCGCCTTGACCTCTTCCGCCAGAGCCGCCGTGAGTGCCGAGACTCCTGCCTTCGCAACTGCGTAGGCCGACATGTTTGCCCCTAGCTCCGGACGCAAAGCTGTCCGCGCTGCGATATTGACGATACGGCCGCCCCGCCTCGAGTTAAGCATATGGCGGATCGAGGCCCGGCACGATAAATAAGTCGTCAGGACATTGATGTTGAGCATCTTCATCAAGAGGGCGGCATTCGTTTCTTCAATCGGAGCGTAAAGGAAACCGCCGGCGATGTTAACAGTCGCCCATATATGGGGAAGTCCGGAAAAAAAGGATTCGACGTCCTCTTCGCTTGTCAGATCGATGCCGCAGGCCGTCGTGATGCCCTGTTTCTGCAGATGGAGCGGAACCTTGGTTTCAACAAGTGGAAGGAAACATTGTGCCCCGGCATCGTGGAAGCGCTCGGTCACGGCCGAGCCCAGAGCCCCGGAAGCACCGGTGATCACAACATTCAGTCCGTTCAGATCAGGCACGGCTTTCACCTTTTTCTATCGTTTTCTATTGTTCTGGTCATGAAGAGCCCACCGAACTATGAACGCGTCCAATCCACGACAATGTCCTCAATAACGGGACGCGGCCGCTCGTCGTTCGGCACTGTCCGTGTACCGATATATATGAAACCGATCATTTTTTCGTGTTCCGCCAAGCGAAGCGCTTGGGCAATTTCCACATCATATGCATACCACTCCGTCACCCACACGGCGGCGAAACCGAGGGCGGTTGCGGCATGCAGAATATTCATGGCGGCGGCGGCGGCTGAAAGCAGTTGCTCAAATTCAGGAATCTTGGGATGGGGTAGCGCCCTGGAGACAACTCCGACCACCACGGGCGCACGAAGGAACCGTCCGGCTTCAATTTTCAACGATCCATCCGTTGCCCGCGACTCGATCTTGGAATAGCGTTCGGCCAATATTTCTCCGAATTCCGCCCTTGCAGCACCCCTGAAGAGAATAAACCGCCATGGAACAAGCTTTCCGTGATCGGGAACCCGCGCGCCGATTTCTATGATCGTTTTTATCTGGTCCTCGCTCGGCCCAGGTTCATCGAGCGTCAGTATTTTTGCCGAACGGCGTGTTCGAAGAAGTTCGAGCGCGGAAAGATTTGTAGACATAGCCGGGAAAAACCTTGTCTTTTGACGGATATTTTGGAGACCATCAGATGCCCGGCCCATGGGCAACATTTGGCCGACTGGTTAAGCGGACGAATCAAACAGCAGGGATTGATTGGCCCGGGTCGCATTGACCAAGTGCCGGAGCCAGAGGCGCACGGCGATCAGGTGGATGAAATCGAGGAAAGCATTGGCGGGCTTGTCGTAGCGAGTGGCGACACGGCGGGCCTTCTTGAGACGGTTGAAGCATTGTTCGACGCGAGTGCGCAAAGCATAAATGGCCCCGTCGATTGCGATCTGTACCTTTGATGTCGTGCGCTTCGCCCGCCGTGAGCGTGACGCGATCGGGAGTCCTTCGTTCGTACGGGGATGGATTTTGGTCGGGAACCGCCGGTCCATCGTTTGAGCGTAGCGGAAACGGCCCCGCTTTTGGCTAACGCCTCCAGCGGAAGGTTCCACAGCCCGGCACGCATCCATTGCAGGCATAGGCAACAAACCGAACTCCATTGCCCAAATCTTCCAGCAGATCGCGCGAGGATGCACCAGCATGCGCCCATGCGCGCAATCCAGATACCACCCCAAACCCATCGGAGATCGGCAGGAGCCCGTCCGCTCCAGGCGCCGGGCTCGATTACGAACAGTTGGAAAAACACCCATTCCGCATCCGCCAGTCGGCCTCGAATCAATTCCATCTCATCGCGGGAGACAGTTGTGACTCAAGCCGCGATTCCTCCCAATCACTTTTTCGACGCAACCGAAAACATTTCTTCTTGGAATATAAGATACTTGATAGTAACATGAAAGTCAGAGTTAGGGGCGGCGGGAATAAGCCTTACATAGAGGCTGGCAAAGTCGATGCCGGATCAGGGGCAGCGAAATGCTGCGCCCGGTTTTTTCAAAAAATTGCAGTCTAACTGTTTCTGCGCCAACATCCCTCCCAACGGCGCGCAACTAAGGCCTTCGCGAGAAGGCCTTTTTTTTGCTCTCATCCCATCCATGCGTCTTGGCTTCGAGCGTCCGATATTTGGCTGGAATGGCGAGGACGCCGGCTCCGGGGGGAGGCGGCGTCCTGCTTTTCCGTCGTGGCCGCGGGTGCGGCCTTACTCGGCCGCCCGTGCGCTGGCGCTCTCGCTCAGCACGCGGGTCCGCCCATCCGTGCTCCTCAGCACGCGCCCGGTCGTCACCCCGGTCAGCTTGCCGTCCCGGACCGTCACGCCGCCATTGACCAGAACGCAATCGATGCCCGTCGGGTAATGCACCTTGCGCGAGGCTCCACCCGGAAGGTCCTGCGCCCACGCCACCTTGCCGAGACCGAGTTCCGGCAGGTTGAGCACCACCACATCCGCCGCCG
>JACIYQ010000108.1 GCA_014359855.1 Parvibaculum sp. | reverse complement strand
GAAGGCCGCCGTGGCGAGATTTTGCTTGCCTGGGCGATGCTGAATGCCGATATGGGCTGCGGAAAAATCAGTCATGCTCCCTGAATGAGCAAGCATCGGGCCAGACAGGACATGGCGGTTTCCGGAGGCTCGTGATGCATATCGGGGGTCTCCGACGGCAGATTTTGCCGGGCCGGGGTGCCGGGGCGGCAAGGCTTGCGGTACCTGTCGCCGTTCACTATCCCGTGCGTTGGCCGGCAGGGAGAGCTATGGCAAACTCTGCTTGCACCGTTCCGGCGGCCGCGATGGCCCCATTATTGAAAGCGCAGCATGGCGAAAGACTTTCCTCCGAAAGGTCCGGCGAAACCGTTCAATCCGGGCTTCGGGACGCAAGGTTCGTTCAAGCCGACGGTTGGCCTTCCGGCAAGCGCGGCTGCCGGCGGTTTTCGGCCGGGCGCAGGCCAGGCCGAGAAAGCCACAGGGCGGGACGACGTCATCAAACTGCTTCGGCTTGGCGGTGCGCACCTCGCGGCGGGGAGATTTGAACATGCGAGCGCGGCGGCGGCAGGCGTGCTCAAGGCCGAACCCCGAAATCCCGATGCGCTTCATCTGATCGGGCTCGTTGCACTGGGCCGGGGCGACGCTGAAAAGGCCGAGAAATTTATCGCCGCCGCGGCCGCGCTCATGCCCCGCCATCCCAATGTCTGGGTCAATCTCGGGAATACGCAGAGAGATCAGGGGAAGGGCGACGAAGCCATCTTTTCCTATCTTCGTGCCGAATCGATTAGCCCCAATTATCCGGAGATTTTTCTCAATCGCGGGCAGCTTTATCAGGATACGTCGCGCTACGAGGAAGCGATCGCCGACTTCGAGCGGTTGATCGATTTGCGGCCCAACGAAGCCGCTCCCTATATGCGGGCCTCCGCAGCGGCCGCCGCCGCCGGCATGTTTCGCGAGGCGCTTTCCTTCGGCCAACGTGCGATGGCTGTGCTCGATACCGTGCCGCCGCAAATCAAGGCGATCGTCGCCACGACCCATGAAAGACTTGGCGAACTTGACGAAGCCATCTCCCTTGCCAAGGAGGCGCTTGCCGGGGATCCGTCGAACGCGGCCGCGTTGCGGACCTGGTCGAAAGCGCGCCGCCGGCAGCGCAAGCATGATCACGCACTTCTGACCGAATTGAGGGAACGCCTGGAATCGCTGGATACCGGTACTATCTCGCGGTCGGAAGCACGTCTTACTTATGCGGAACTGGCGCAGATTTGCGATGAGCAGGGCGATGCCGCAGCCGCATTTTCCTACTTCACCCGGATGAACGATGCGACGAGCCAGCTTCCGGAACTCAAGCATGTGAACCTGCGCAAGTTCGCCGATGACGTCGAAAAACTGATCGAGACGTTTGTGCCCGACTTTGTGAAAAGCTGGACGCCTGTCCCGGAAAACGGGAAGGAAGCAGGCCATGCTTCTGTGCCGGTTTTTCTTGTCGGGTTTCCGAGGTCCGGGACGACATTGCTGGATCAGATACTGGACGCTCATCCGGATGTGCAGGTATTCGAGGAGCGGCCGCTGCTCAGAGAGGTGCGAAATGCAATTGCGGGATATCCGCAAGGCATCGCGACGCTGACGGAAACCGACCGGCAGGCTCTGCGCCAGATATACTGGGAGGCCCTGCGCAAGGAAGGGGCGCTGCTCGAGCAAAAGACCGTCGTCAACAAGATGCCGCTCGATGCCATCCACGCCGGTCTTGTGCATCGCATATTTCCCGAGGCCCGCATCATCTTCGCGCTTCGTCATCCGGCAGATTGCGTGCTCTCCTGCTTCATGCAGGACTTCGTTCCGAATGGCGCCATGGTGAACTTCCTGACGCTCGAGGGGTCGGCGTGCTTCTACGACCGCGTATTCACGCTTTGGCAGCAATATCGCGAATTGTTGCCGTTGAATGTTCAGGAGGTCCGATACGAGAATCTCGTTGCCGATCTCAGGGCCGAGGTCGAGCCGGTGCTATCCTTTCTCGGGCTCGATTGGAACGATGCTGTGAGCAATCCGGCAGCGCATGCGCTTGCGCGCGGAACGATCCGCACGCCCTCCTATTCGCAGGTGACGCAGCCGATCTATTCGACGGCGACCGAAAGGTGGCGCCGTTACGAAGAGCAGATGAAACCGGTGCTTCCCATCCTGAAGCCGCATGTCGAGCGGCTTGGCTATTCCCTGTAGAGAGCGCATGAACGGAACAAAGAAAATACTCGTCGTCGACGATGACGACACGTTGCGGCGCTCGCTTGCCGAGCAACTTCAGCTTCACGAAGAATTTTCCTGCACCGCGGTCGCGACAGGAGCGGCTGGGCTCGATCATGTGCGGGCCAATCATGTCGATCTTGTGCTTCTCGATGTCGGATTGCCGGACATGGACGGCCGGGAAGTCTGCCGGCTCATGCGGAAGGCGGGCGTGAAGGTGCCGATCATCATGCTGACGGGCGCCGACACCGACTCGGACACAATCCTCGGCCTCGATGCGGGCGCGAACGACTATGTCACCAAGCCGTTCCGCTTCGGCGTTCTTCTTGCCCGTCTTCGCGCGCATCTGCGCAGTCACGAGCAGAGCGAGGACGCGGTCTTCAAGATCGGCCCATACTCCTTCCGGCCGAGCGCGAAAGTGCTGGTGGATGCTCAGGAGAAAAAGATAAGGCTGACGGAGAAGGAAACGTCGATCCTGAAATATCTCTATCGGGCGGGTTCAAAAGTGGTCGGGCGCGACACGCTTCTGGCGGAAGTGTG
>JACIYQ010000107.1 GCA_014359855.1 Parvibaculum sp. | reverse complement strand
GAAACTGAACAGAGTGCCGGTGGCTGCCGAACAGTGGGTGGCGCACCGCGCATTGAAGCGGTGGGGCTTTGCCCCTAAAGTCCCCGCCAACAAACAACGGGCCGTCTGCCCAAGCCAAAACGGGAGCGAAACATGAGCATCATCGGAATCGTGGCCACTCTTCCGGTCCAGCCCGGCAAGGAAGCCGAATTCGAGAGGGTCTTCGCCGATCTCCGCTCGAAGGTGAAGGCGAACGAGAAGGGCTGCCTCCAGTACGATTTCTTCAAGTCCAAGTCGGAGCCCTCCACCTACATCGTCATGGAGCAATACGCCTCCCAGGCGGATCTCGACGCGCACGGCAAGACCGATTATTTCCGCGCCGCGGGCCCCTCGCTCGGTGCCGTGCTGGGCGGCGCGCCGACGCTGCAGTTCCTCGACAAGGTCGAGTAATCCGCCACAGGCCTGAACGGAAAGACGAATATGGATCTTGCATTCAGCAAGGAAGACGAAACCTTCCGCCAGGAAGTTCGTCAGTTCATCGGCGAGTGTTACACGCCCGAGATGCGCAGGCTTCATGCGCGCTCGAAGCATGGCTACATCACCCGGGAAGCCCACATCCAGTGGCAGAAGTCGCTGGCAAAGAAGGGCTGGCTCGCACCGAACTGGCCGGAGGAGTATGGCGGACCGGGCTTCACCCAGTCGCAGAAGTATATCTTCAACGTCGAGATGGGCCGCGCCGGCGTGCCGCACACCATTCCCTTCGGCCCGACCATGGTGGCGCCTGTCATCATGAAGTTCGGCTCGCCGGCGCAGAAGAAGCGCTTCCTGCCCGACATTCTCGAAACGAATGTCCTCTGGTGCCAGGGCTACTCGGAACCGGGCGCGGGCTCCGACCTCGCCTCGCTGAAGACGAAGGCCGAGGACATGGGCGACCATTTCCTCGTCAACGGGTCGAAAATCTGGACCTCCGTTGCACAGTGGGCCGACTGGATTTTCTGCCTCGTGCGCACCTCCAACGAAGGCAAGCCGCAGGAGGGCATTTCCTTCCTCCTCATCGACATGAAGACGCCCGGCATCAAGGTCGACCCGATCATCTGCCTCGACAACACCCCGGCGCCGAACCAGGAAGTCAATCAGGTCTTCTTCCAGGACGTGAAGGTGCCAAAGGAAAATCTCATCGGCGAGGTGAACAAGGGCTGGACCTACGCCAAGTATCTGCTTGAGTTCGAGCGCGGCAATCCCTATTCGCCGGGTCTCTACAGCTCTCTCGATGAAGTGCGCGAGATGGCCAGGGAGACCGTGGTGAACGGCAAGCCGCTCGCCGAGGATCCGTCCTTCAAGGCGCGCTATGCCGATCTCCGCAGCCAGATCACGGCGATGGAGTTCTCACGGAACTGCGCATCTTCTCCTCGCTCTCGATCGGCGGCAATGTGGGCCCCGAAAGCTCGCTCCTGAAGTGCCGCGGCACGGAGCTCCAGCAGGAAATCTCGCAGCTCATGGTGGAAATGCTCGGCGACTATGCGGCGCCGAGCATCGAGAACGGCATGATCGAGACCAACGAGCCGGAAGTGGGCCCGGATGGCGCCTTCACCGCAGCGCCGTACTATTTCTCGCTGCGCAAGGCGTCGATCTATGCCGGATCGAACGAGGTCCAGCGCAACATCATGGCGAAGGCCGTGCTCGGCCTTTGAGCGCAGCCGCGAATATTGCGATCAGAAGAGCGAGCGCCGGAGACATTCCGGCGCTCGCGCGCGTTTGGCACGATGGCTGGCATGCCGGTCATGCCCATCTCGACCCCGAAATCGCAGAAGGCCGGCCCTTCAAGTTCTTCGAAGACCGTATGAACCCCGATTGCGATTGCTATGCGGTGGCGCTTGTCGACGGCGAAGTCGTCGGCTTCGCAGGCTGGGAAGGCGGCGGCATCGGTCAGGTCTTCGTCCTGCCGGACTATCACGGCCGCGGCGGCGCGCCGCTCGTGCTCGCCGCCGCAGAGGAGGCATTGCATGACGAAGGCCACAAACTGATCTGGCTGCAATGCCGCACCGGCAATGATCGCGCCCGTGCCTTCTACGAAAAGCATGGCTGGTATGTCGCCCGCGAACATGAAGCGGATATCGGGACCGTCACGGGGCGCGAGCCAATCATGGTCTGGCGGATGGAAAAGAAGCTCTAGCTGTGGCCTCAACAGATTGTCCGGTTTCAGGCCGAGGCGACTGATCGGCGTTTGATCTTTTATGCCGCCATGGGGACGATGCCAATTGTAAAGATGGGTCCACAGGGGCAGGTCTGCGGCGCGCTGGATCGGCGTTGAAGGCATCCCAGGCGTCTTGCGAGTAGGCTGGTTCTTCGAGCTTCACGAGATCGAAGGCGCCGAGAACCCAGGTCGGTCCCCAATAGTAAGCGACAATGGGCTCGCCCCGCTCATGGGCGGATGCGATGGCCGCCGCGAGCGCCGCGCCATGTGTCCGGATAGGTGGTGCCCGGAACGAAAAAGGGGAGCCGCCAGGGCTCCCCTCGATCTTTCCCGCCGTGAGGACGGCTTACTTGCCGCCCGTCGCCAGCTTGAAGAACTTGCCGGTCTGCTCGCCACCCATGAAGAAGGGCGTGGCGTTCGAGAAGTCGGAAATCTTGTCCCAGTTCTCGGCGACCTTCTCTGCCGTCAGCCCGTCGCGGCCGAGGAAGATGCCTTCGGCTTCTTCCATGCGCGCGGCGGCGAAAACGCCGGCACCCGCGCAAAGGATCATGCCCGTCGGGGCCTGTTCCGACACGAGGAACATCACGCCCGGCGAAACCGCGTCCGGCGTCAGCATCTGTTCGGCTTCCGGCGGCATCAGGTCGGAGGTCATGCGCGTATAGGCGACCGGCGCCAGCGCGTTGCAGTGGATGTTGTTCTTCTGGCCTTCGAGCTTCAGCGTGTTGATGAAGCCGACAACGGCGAGCTTCGCCGCGCCGTAGTTCGTCTGACCGAAGTTGCCGTAGAGGCCGGTGGAGGAGGCGGTCACGACGATGCGGCCGTAATTCTGCTCCTTCATGATTTCCCAGACGGCCTTGGTCGGCTTCACGGTGCCCATCAGGTGAACGTCGACGACGAGCTGGAAGTCGGAGATTTCCATCTTGGAGAAGGACTTGTCGCGAAGGATGCCGGCATTGTTGATCAGGATGTCGATGCGGCCCCACTGTTCCATGGTCTGCTTGACCATGTTGGCGACGCCTTCGTCATCCGTGACCGACGAGCCGTTGGCGATCGCTTCGCCGCCAAGCGCCTTGATCTCCTCGACCACCTTCTTGGCCGCTTCCGACGAGCCGCCCGCGCCCGTGCGGTCGCCGCCAAGGTCGTTCACCACCACTTTCGCGCCGCGCCGCGCGAGTTCCAGCGCATGGGACCGGCCAAGACCGCCGCCCGCGCCGGTCACGATGGCGACCTTGCCGTCAAAACGAATGCTCATGGGTATTTCTCCAGTTGGACTAACGGCCCGTTCAAGACCGGAAATGGGCCGCCGGATGCCCCACTTTCGGGGGTTGAAAGGGCATGCCCTGAAAAACGTGCGGGACTTTGTGCATGAGACCCGCCCGAGGGTCAAGGGAGGCTTCCGCTGCGGCCTCGTTGCTTTGCGCCCGCCTCGCCTTATGATGTTGGAGCCCGCCTAAACCCTCGAAATCTGCCCGAAAGCCCTCCTCAATGACCTTGTCCTCTCTCCAGAGCGCCTTCGGGCTCGCCCTCATCATCGCCCTTGCCTGGGGCCTGAGCGAGAACAGGCGGACCTTTCCGGTCCGGGCGGTTGCGGCGGCGCTGGCCATCCAGCTCGGTCTCGCGCTCCTCTTGTTGAAGGTTCCGGCGTCGCAGGGCGTGCTTCTCGCGCTGAACGGCATGGTGGACGCTCTGACGGAGGCGACGCGAGCGGGAACGGGCTTCGTCTTCGGCTATATCGGTGGCGGCGCCGCGCCCTTTGAAACGACCGCCCCGCAAAACAGTTTCATCCTTGCCTTCCAGGCCCTGCCGCTGGTGCTCGTCATGTCGGCGCTCTCGGCGTTGCTCTGGTATTGGCGGGTGCTTGGCTGGGTCACGCGCGGTTTTGGCTATCTCCTGCAGAAGAGCCTGGGCATCGGTGGCGCCGTCGGCCTCGCCTCCGCCGCAAACGCCTTTGTCGGCATGGTGGAGGCGCCGCTCCTCATCCGGCCTTATCTGGAAAGGCTGACGCGCGCCGAATTCTTCATGACCATGACAGTCGGTCTCGCCACCGTCTCGGGCACGGTGCTCGTGCTCTATGCAAGCATCATCGGAAGTGTCGTGCCCGGTGCACTCGGCCAGATTCTCGTCGCGTCGCTGATTTCGCTGCCTGCCGGCATCCTCATCGCTCGTCTCATGGTGCCGGAAGAGCCGGATGCAACCCCGACGGGCATCGGCGGCGACGTACCCCATCTCGAATATCAGAGCAGCATGGACGCGGTCACGCGCGGCACTTTCGAGGGCCTTCAGCTTCTCCTCAACATCATTGCCATGCTGGTCGTGATGGTCGCGCTCGTCGCGCTCACCAATATCATCCTGGGCCTCCTGCCCGATGTCTGGGACGCGCCGCTCACGCTTCAGCGGATTCTCGGCTGGATCTTTTCCCCGCTCGTCTGGGCCATGGGTATACCGGCGGATGAAATGCATCTCGCTGGACAATTGATGGGCACGAAGACGATCCTGAACGAGTTCATCGCCTATCTGGACCTTGCCCGCCTGCCGGAAGGCGCCTTGTCGGAGCGCTCGACCCTCATCATGGTCTATGCGCTTTGCGGCTTCGCCAATTTCGGTTCGGTCGGCATCCTGATCGGCGGATTGACGGCGCTCGTGCCCTCAAGGCGTCTTGAGATCGTGACGCTCGGCACCCGCGCCATTGTCTCCGGCACACTCGCGATCTCCATGACGGGGGCGGTCGTCGGCCTCATTGTCTGATATGAAACACAACATCGAGAGAGGACGTCATAAGGCTCTGTAAATCGGCCATGCCTCGCATGCGCGGGTTCTCGCGTCCGAGCGCCTCTGCATAAGAGCGCCGGGACGAAAGAGGCGGCGTCCGCGGGGTACGGAACGGACGCCGCCAATACGTCCCGCCCGTGCCTGAAGAACCCGGGCGGACACGTTTCCGATGACCTCTCGACCCATCGGCAAGAGTGACAATGGCGGTTCCAACCTGAACGCAGCCTGAACCGCCGGAAGAATACGCCTCCGGTCAGTGCGTGAACGGGTGAAATTAGTAAACTGCATTTACGATCACGCGGCGCGCTTTGGGAGGAGCGGAAATGGCAGGTGAGGGTCCACTGCACCGGATGATGGCCGATTAGGTCAGGACGGTGCCTTCACGCCCATCGCCTCCGCCAGCAGCTCGTAGGAGCGCACGCGGTCCTTCTGGTCGTAGGTGATCGTCAGGATGACGAAATCGTCGACACCATGTGCCTCGCCCAGCGCAAGGAGGCGTCCGCGCACCTGCTCCGGCGTACCGGCAAAGCCCCGCTGCTCGATGGCGCGGAGCATGATCTTGTCTTCATCCGTGTAGGGATAGTCGAGAGCTTCCTCGATGGAGGGAAAGGCGCCAGCGCGGTTCTGCAGCAGATGCATCACCCAGAGGTTGCGCGATGCCGCGATGCGCTTTGCCTCTTCCTCCGTATCCGCAACCGTGACCGAGACGGCGATGGAACCGCGAGGGCTGGCGAGGTCGCGGGACGCGCGGAAGTTGCGCCGGTAGAGGTCGAGCGGCTGCGTTCCCGCATCCTGGTTGATGAAATGCGCGAAGCAATAGGCCATGCCGAACTGCGCTGCGATGATGGCGCCGTCGCCGCCCGAGCCGAGCATCCAGAGGTCCGGCATGCCGGGACCGCGCGGCGTGGCATGAAGGCCGAGATAGGGGTGGTCGCCAGGGAAGCCGCCTTCCTCGCCCTGAAGCCCCGTCGAATCCTCGAGGAACTGCCGCAGCAATTCGACCTGTTGCGGAAAGACACCGACGTCATAGGCCTGCGGTCCGGGCTGCAGCGCCCGCGTCGTGCGCAGGTCGCCGCCCGGCGCGCGGCCGAGCCCGAGATCGATGCGGCCGGGATAGAGCGTTTCCAGAACGCGGAAACATTCCGCCACCTTGAGCGGACTGTAATGCGGCAGCATCACACCGCCCGAGCCGACGCGAATGCGGCCGGTCGCCGCCGCCACCGCTCCGATCAGCACTTCGGGCGCCGAACCTGCGAAGGACGATGTGTTGTGATGTTCGGCGAGCCAGTAACGGTTATAGCCAAAGCGTTCCGCTTGCTGTGCCAGGTCGATCGTGTTCGCAATCGCTTCGGCCGCGGTGCCGCCCTTGCGGATGGGAGATTGGTCGAGAACGCTCAAGCTGACCATGAGGTTCGCTTTCCTGATGCAGGGGGCCTTGTCCGGGATATCGGTACTGGCGCGCTATTTTTCGAGCGGCCGCTTTTTCACCCGCTTCACGATACCGGAGAAGTTGAGCAGGATGCGTTCATCCGCGCCCTTCCCGGTGAAAACCTGCCCGCGCAGGAAAACCATGCTGCCGGTGTTGCGGACCACTTCACCCCGCGCCTCGATGAACTCGCCCGCGCCGGCCGCTGCTGTGAATTCCGCCGCGAAAGAGACCGTCACCGACGGACCCTCCAGAATGTCGCGGCCGAAGGCAAACAGCGAAAAATCCGCAAAGGTCATCAGAAGGCCACCATGAAGGAAGCCGGCGCCATTGCAATGCACGGGCGTCGCCTCGAAGGCGCAAGTCACCGTTCCGTCCGCGTTCTTGCGAAAGAAGAAGGGCCCGGCGTGATCTTCGAAAGGATCATGCCCCTCCCATGTCTCGTACCCCGCGAGACGGCTGCTCAGGCTTGTATTCATCTGCAAATAACCTGTCTTCGAATTCGGATGCGGCGCTTTTATCAGGAAGGGCGGCGGTTCCCAAATCGCAGGGCCGGTTTTCCAGTTCGTGGCCGGAATTCAGAGCTTCGTTACGCAAGCCGGGGCAGATTGCTGTCAGGATCACCAAAGGCAGCAATGGAAATGAGAGCAGCCCTTAGCAGAATCGCGCCCGTCGAGGACAGCGCACGCTTTCTGGCGCTTGACGAGCTTCCCGAGCCGTCGCTTCTGCCGTTTCTCCGCCGTCTATTTGCCGCTCGCAGGGGCCGATGGCGACGTGAGCCACATCACGGGCGTTGCGGCCTACAGAATTGGTCCGGAATAGGGTCCGCGATGCAATGTCTGTTTCTTCAAGGGGAAGGCACTGTCGGTCCGGTTTGCAGACATCCGGTTCACGAACCGTTAGGAAAATCCCGGCACGCTGCTGCCACTGGCTCGGGCTGGGTCATGTGAAGGTTTGATGCGCGATGATGCAACAGGTGGAAACCCATCGCGGCGGCGACGCGGAAGTGCTTGCCGAAGCGGACGCGCATGGCATCGATTTTCGACGTCTCAAGGAACTTCGCGAACCGCTTTGCCGCGACATGCTTGCCTATTGGAACGAGGTCCGCGGGGCTCGCGCCATGCCGCGCCCCGACGAAATCGATCCTGTCCGATTTGCCCGCCATATGCCGAATCTTCTGGTGGTCCAGGTCGACTGGGAACCGTTCGACCTCACCTATCGTCTCGTCGGCGGCGATGTCGTGGATGCGCATGGTGCCAATTTCCGCGGCCGTCGTGTGCTGGAGAGTCCCTCGCATACAGGCCGTTTCAGCGAGGTTCTGTTCCGCTTCTACAAGTTCGTGGCTGAACAGCAGCGGCCCTACGCCGTTGCCGGCACGATGGAATATACCGCTCGCGGCAAAGTGAGCGTGGAGGCTGTCTATCTGCCCCTGTCTCTCGATGGCAGCCGGACCGACAGGATTCTCGGCGCGGCGATCTCCGTTGAGCTTCCGCGCGGGTAAATCCGGCCCTTATCGCCGCTTTTGACCCCCGCCAGGCCATGCCCTAAATTCCCGCAACCTTGGAACCAGCAATGCGGGAAGACCCATGGCCCTCGACGCCGAAACACGCGACCAGCTCATCTCCTCCGTTCGCCGCTTCGTCGATGAGCGTCTTCGCCCGATCGAGGACAAGGTGTCCGAATCCGACAAGGTTCCGGACGAGATCGTCGAGGAAATGAAGGAACTCGGCCTCTTCGGTATTTCCGTGCCGGTTGAATATGGCGGCCTCGGCCTCACCATGGAGGAGGAATGCCTCCTCATGTTCGAGCTCGGCCGTACCTCGCCCGCCTTCCGCTCCGTCATCGGCACCAATGTCGGCATCGGCAGCCAGGGCATCGTCATGCATGGCCGT
>JACIYQ010000106.1 GCA_014359855.1 Parvibaculum sp. | reverse complement strand
GAAAGCGCTCTCGACCTCGTCGTCGCCGGCACGTCGGACGCCGTGATGATGGTGGAATCGGAAGCGAAAGAGCTCTCCGAAGACGTCATGCTCGGCGCGGTCATGTTCGGTCATCGCGAGTTCCAGCCGGTGATCGACATGATCATCCGCCTGGCCGAGAAATGCGCCAAGGAGCCGCGCGCCATCGATGTGAAGGACAATTCGGAGCTGGTCTCCAGGGTCCGCTCGCTCGTCGAAGGCGACCTCCGCGCGGCCTACGGTCTTCGCGACAAGGGTCAGCGCCACGAAGCGATTTCCAGGGCGAAGGACAAGGCCAAGGCCGCCTTCTGCGATCCCGACAACGCGGACGCCGTGCCGGAAACGGAAATTGGCGGCGTCTTCAAGGAGATCGAGAGCGACATCGTGCGCAACTCGATCCTCGACACCAAGAGCCGCATCGACGGTCGCGATCTCGAAACGGTCCGTCCGATCGTCTCGGAAGTGGGCGTTCTCCCGCGCACCCATGGCTCGGCTCTCTTCACCCGCGGTGAGACTCAGGCCCTTGTGGTTGCGACCCTCGGCACGGGCGACGACGAGCAGTTCATCGACGCGCTGGAAGGCACCTACAAGGAAAACTTCCTGCTGCACTACAACTTCCCGCCCTTCTCGGTCGGCGAGACCGGCCGCGTCGGCTTCACGGGCCGCCGCGAAGTCGGTCACGGCAAGCTCGCCTGGCGCGCGCTGCGTGCGGTGCTTCCGGCCAAGACCGAGTTCCCCTACACGGTCCGTCTCGTCTCGGAGATCACGGAATCGAACGGCTCGTCCTCCATGGCGACCGTCTGCGGTTCGTCGCTCGCGATGATGGATGCGGGCGTGCCGCTGAAGCGCGCCGTGGCGGGCATCGCCATGGGCCTCATCCTCGAGGGTGAGCGCTTCGCCGTCCTCTCCGACATTCTCGGCGACGAGGATCACCTGGGCGACATGGACTTCAAGGTGGCGGGCACGGCAGAAGGCGTGACCTCGCTCCAGATGGACATCAAGATCACCGGCATCAACGAGGCCATCATGAAGCAGGCCCTCGCTCAGGCGAAGGGCGGCCGCATGCATATCCTTGGCGAGATGGCGAAGGCCCTCGACACGGCGCGCCCCGAAATGGGCGAACATGCGCCGCGCATCGAGGTGATCACCGTTCCGACCGACAAGATCCGCGAAGTCATCGGCACGGGCGGCAAGGTCATCCGTGAGATCGTGGAAAAGACCGGTGCCAAGGTCGACATCTCCGACGACGGTACGATCAAGGTGGCTTCTTCGGACGCCACGTCGATCAAGGCCGCGATCGACTGGATCAGGGGCATCGTCGCCGAACCGGAACTCGGTGCGATCTACGAAGGTACGGTCGTGAAGGTCGTCGATTTCGGCGCCTTCGTGAACTTCTTCGGTCCCCGCGACGGTCTCGTGCACATCTCGCAAATGGCGCCGAACCGCGTCGAAAAGGTCTCCGACATCTGCAATGAAGGCGACAAGGTCAAGGTGAAGCTTCTCGGCTTCGACGATCGCGGCAAGGTCCGCCTGTCGATGAAGCATGTGAACCAGGAGACGGGCGAAGAGATCGTTTATGAAAACGAGCCCGCCGAGCAGCCCCGCGAAAAGCGCGAAGGCGGCGGTGGCCGGGGTCGTCGTCGCGACCGCGACTGATCTTTCGACATAAAGTCGCTAGAATTCCGGGGTCGGATGGGTCAGCCATCCGGCCCCGTTTTCTTTTGGGAGACATTCATGCGCCTCGCTCTGCTCGCAGCTCTTCTTTCATTCGCGGCTTTGCCCGCGCTTGCCGGCGAAGCGCCCGACTGGCGAAGTCACGCGACGCCGCGCGATCTCGACCGTCTGGATCGCTACGAGGACGCGGTAACGAAAGGCATGATGGAGTCCCGTGTCGCCGGCGAGGAGAGCGGTTCCTGCAACGAACTCGTCTCCGTCATGGAGGAAGAAACCGTCGCCGCCGATTCCGAAAAACTGAAGGGCAACTGGAACTGCCGCACCATCAAGGCGGGCGGGCCCTTCGCGGGCTTCGTCGTCTATGGCTGGTTCCGCTGCGAGGTACGCGAGCGCGAAGGCCGCCTCTTCTTCGAGAAGCTCACCGGTTCGCAGCGCCAGTCCGGCTATCTCTATCCGCGCGACGAAAAAAGCTGGGTGCTGCTCGCAACGCCGAACGAAGGACATTCGGGGCCGATCCGCGAATACTCCGGGCCGGACGGAGGCGTCACCGACCCGCAACTCGTGGACGAGCCCGCCATCGTTTCGCTTCTCGCGGATGGCCGCGCCCGCGCGGTCTTCCCCTGGCCGGAGCTTGAATCGACCTTCAATGTGCTGGAAATGAAGCGGCGCTGAGCGGTCAGTCGCGGCGTTCTTCTTTTTCCAGGTAGGCCTTCAGCGCTTCCGTCACGACCGTATTGAGATTGGTGTCGCGTTTCCGGGCCAGGATCATTGCCTTGCGATGCAGGTCAGGTCCGGTCCGCACATTAAAACTGCCCTTGAGCGGAGTGTCCGGGGCCCGGCCCTGCCTGGCGGCGAGCGCGATGTAATCGTCCACCGCCTCCTCAAACGCGCGCTTCAACCCCTTCGCATCCCGGCCTTCATAGGTCACGAGATCGCGAATGAACTCGATGCGTCCGTGAAAAATCTCGTCCTCGCCGCTGTAGCGAACCGAGCCGTGATAGCCTTTGTATTCGAGCAGGTCGGTCATAGCAGACCCTCTTCCGTCAGCACACGCATCACGTCGTCGATGACATACATCTTTACGATATTGCCCGGATGCGGTTTGTGCAGGCTGATGATCGGCGCGCTCGCATGAACGAAGCGTCGGCGCGATCCGCCCGTCTTGCCGCTGCGGGCTTCTTCGTATCCGAGGGCGGAAAGAAGCCGCACCAACTCATCCCAGGTGAGGTCTCTGGGCCGGCCCTTCAGGCGTGCGATCAGCTTGTCCTTCCGCGTCGCGCAAGCCTCGTCCCGTCGTTCGGGATCAATCTAGGGAGGCGTCGGAAGATTTGCAACTAAAAATGGTTGCAAATCTATCCATCGCCGTTTTCCATCTGCGCTTTCAGCTCTTCCGCGCGCGGCAACCCGATGATGTTGTAGCCGCCATCGACGTGATGCACTTCGCCGGAAACGCGCACGGAAAGATCGGAGAGGAGATAGAGGCCCGCGCCGCCGACATGATCGAGCTCGATCGATTCCTTGATCGGCGCATGTGCCTTGTTCCACTTGAAGACGAAACGCGCATCGCCGACCGCCGAGCCCGCCAGCGTCCGCATCGGACCCGCCGAAATCGCATTCA
The DNA here is from genome assembly GCA_014359855.1 of Parvibaculum sp. Taxonomy (GTDB): domain Bacteria; phylum Pseudomonadota; class Alphaproteobacteria; order Parvibaculales; family Parvibaculaceae; genus Parvibaculum. Next base: position 15,736 of record JACIYQ010000106.1, on the reverse strand, counting down.
CGCGAATGCCGTGCCGGCCGAGATCGACCGCGAGGTAGCGCACGCTCGCTTCGAGCGCGGCTTTCGCCACGCCCATCACGTTGTAGTTCGGCATGACGCGCGTCGAGCCGCCATAGGTGAGCGTCACCATGGAGCCGCCTCGCGTCATCAGCTTCGCCGCGCGCCGTGCCACATCCGTGAAGGAGAAGCAGGAAATATCCATCGTGCGCAGGAAGTTTTCGCGCGTCGTATCGACATAGCGGCCCTTGAGCTCGTTCTTGTCGGAATGCGCGATGGCATGGACGACGAAGTCGAGCACGCCCCATTCCTTTTCAAGCGTCGCGAAAACGGAATCGAGGCTCGCCGCGTCCATCACGTCGCAGGGCAAGAGCAGGTTCGATCCCGCCGACTCCGCGAGCGGCTTCACGCGCCGTCCGAAGCTTTCGCCCTGATAGGTGAAGGCGAGTTCCGCCCCATGCGCCGCGAGCGCGCGCGCGATGCCCCAGGCGATCGAATGATCGTTCGCCACGCCCATGATGAGGCCGCGTTTGCCCTTCATCAGCGGGCCGGTCAGAACCAGCGCTTCCTCGCCCGCCTTTTCGCCATCGGAACCGTGCATGCGTCGTTTATTCCCCTTTTGTCCGGCCACGTTTCCGGAAAATTTCCGGTCACGCTCCCCCGGCCGGTTCACCTGTTATATCGTTGCAGCGCCAGCGTCGCGTTCGTGCCGCCGAAGCCGAAGCTGTTCGTGATCGCGAGATTGATGTCGGCATTGTCGATCCGCTCGCGCACGATATTCGCCTCCGCGACGGCGGGGTCGATCTCGTCGATATTCGCGCTCGCCGCGATGAAGCCCGACTGCATCATGAGCAGCGTGTAGATCGTCTCGTGCACGCCGGCCGCGCCCTGCGCATGGCCGGTGAGCGATTTCGTCGCGCTGATCGGCGGCGTCTTTGCGCCGAAGACTTCATGGATCGCCTTGATCTCGGGAATGTCGCCGACCGGCGTCGAGGTCGCATGCGGATTGATGTAGTCGACGGGCGCCTTCACGTTCTGAAGTGCCATCTTCATGCAGCGAACCGCGCCTTCGCCCGATGGCGCCACCATGTCCGCGCCGTCGGCCGTCGCGCCATAGCCGGCGATTTCGGCATAGATCTTCGCGCCGCGCGCCTTTGCGTGTTCGAGTTCCTCGAGCACGAGGATGCCGCCGCCGCCTGTGATGACGAAGCCGTCGCGATCCTTGTCATAGGCGCGGCTCGCCTTTTCCGGCGTGTCGTTCCGCTTGGACGACATTGCGCCCATCGCGTCGAAAAGCACCGAGAGCGTCCAGTCGAGTTCCTCGCCGCCGCCCGCGAACATCATGTCCTGCTTGCCCCACTGGATCATCTCGGCCGCATTGCCGATGCAATTGGCGGAGGTCGAGCAGGCAGAGCTGATCGAATAGTTGACGCCCTTCGTCTTGAACCAGGTCGAAAGGTTCGCCGAGCAGGTCGAAGACATCGCCTTCGGCACAGCGAAGGGGCCGACCTTCTTCGGGCCTTTCACGGGTTCGCTTCGCGCCATGTCGGCGGCGGCAACGATGGCGCGCGTCGAAGGGCCGCCGGAGCCGACGATGAGCCCCGTGCGCGGATTGCTGACATCGCTCTCTTCAAGGCCCGCATCGGCAATCGCCTGGTTCATCGCGATCCAGGCATAGGCCGCGCCGTCGCCCATGAAGCGCCGCGCGCGCCGGTCCACCGCCTCGTCGAGGTCGATCTTCAGGCTGCCATGCACCTGGCTGCGAAAGCCCATCTCGGCGTAAGTGTCCGCCTTCACGATGCCGGACCTGCCCTCGCGCAGGCTCGCCGTCACCTCCTGCGCATTGTTCCCGATGCTGGAGACGATACCCATGCCCGTGACGACCACTCGCCTCATGGCAGCCTCTCTTTCACTTCAATCCAGAGTTTGTCCTGTGTCGCGCCGTCTCTGTCAGGCCGGCTGCCCTTCGGCTTGCAGTCCGACTTTCATGTCGTTGATGGTGAAGGCCAGTTCGCCATCGGCCAGAATGGTGCAGTCGGCAACGCCGACCACCAGCCGGCGGTTCACGACACGCTTGAGCTGAATAATGTATTCGATCTTTTTGATGGCGGGCGTCACCATGGCGGAGAATTTCACTTCGCCCACGCCGACCGCGCGTCCCTTGCCCTTGCCGCCGATCCAGCCGAGGAAAAAGCCGAGCAGCTGCCAGGCACCGTCGAGGCCGAGGCAACCCGGCATGATCGGGTCTCCTTCGAAATGGCAGGGGAAGAACCAGAGATCCGGCTTGATGTCGAATTCGGCCTTGATGAGGCCCTTGCCGTGTTCGCCGCCTTCATCCGAAATATGGGTGATGCGATCGATCATCAGCATGGGGGGCAGGGGCAGCTGCGCGTTGCCGGGGCCGAACAGCCGGCCATGCCCGCATTCGAGCAAATCTTCGTAGGAATATGCCGACTTCTGCTCCGCCATCTCCATCCGCTCAACAAAAGGCCCGATCCGCATCTGCCGGCGCTCGCCGTGGTGCTATCCGGAGCCGTCCTCACTTTGGGACGGGTTTTGCCGTCCCGGTTTCCTCGCCTTCTGCGCTTCGTAACACACCCTTGGGCCGCCGCAAACCCTTGGCTTACGGGCATTTAGCGCCCGTCACGGCCGCTGCCGCGCCCTTGACAAACCTATGACGCGCACACTATCTATTTGTTTGTAACGATTACAAACTGTACCCTTCAATCCGTCTTCTATACGAAACGGATCGGGCCGCCGGAAACCAGAGGACGAAAGCTCGTGACGCAGGAGAGACCCTACGCACAGACGCTCAACAGGTTGCGGAAGGCCGGATTGCGCCCCACCCGCCAGCGGCTGGCGCTGGGTCGCCTTCTGTTCGACGGCGGTGACCGCCATGTGACGGCCGAAGCGCTCCACGACGAGGCGCAGAAGGCGGGCGTGAGCGTTTCTCTCGCCACCGTCTACAACACGCTGCACCAGTTCACCGGCGCGGGCCTTCTCCGCGAGGTCGTGGTGGACAGTTCGCGCACCTGGTTCGACACCAATACCGGCGACCACCATCACTTCTTCATCGAGAAGGATGGGGCGCTCCTGGACATCGTCGGCGACGGCGTGACGATCGGCCGCCTGCCGCCTGCCCCGGAGGGCATGGATGTGGCGCGCGTGGACGTGATCGTGCGTCTGCACGACCGTAGCCGAAACTAATAATTCCTCGCAAAAAACAAGCGCTAAAAGATTGTTTGGAGGTATTCCAAACTGTTGACCTGTGTCTCGGGCGGGCATAGGATTGCGCCGAATCCCCCATCCGGCCCGGCCTTTCCGGGCCCCTCGCGGCCGCATGGATGAACCGTCAGACACAACAGGTGAGGAGCAAGATCATGACATCGCTTTCCGGTAGCAAGACCTGGGAAAACCTCAAGGAGGCTTTCGCGGGCGAGAGCCAGGCCAACCGCCGTTATCTCTATTTCGCCCAGAAGGCCGACGTTGAAGGCTTCAACGACGTCGCCGCCGTGTTCCGTTCGACCGCCGAGGGCGAAACGGGCCACGCTCACGGCCATCTCGAATTCCTCGAGGAAGTCGGCGACCCGGCGACGGGCGAGCCCATCGGCGGCACCGGCAAGAACCTCAAGGCCGCGATCGCCGGCGAGACGCATGAATATACCGACATGTATCCGGGCATGGCGCGCACCGCGCGCGAAGAGGGCTTCGACGAGATCGCCGACTGGTTCGAAACGCTCGCCAAGGCCGAGAAGAGCCATGCCGGCCGTTTCCAGAAGGCGCTCGACAGCCTCAACGGCTGATCGCGTCCGGCATTCGAGGCGGAGGGACTTTCATCCCTCCGCTTCCCGTCTCTCGACGTTTCAACTTTGCGCTGGGGATCTTGGCCGATGAGCAGCCCGGAAGAAGGCAGTACCGAAGCACCGACCCGCCACCCCCTCGATTGGCATAATCCCGAGTTCTACGATCTCGAAAAACTCGATGAGGAGATGCGCCGCGTCTTCGACATCTGCCACGGCTGTCGCCGCTGCTTCAATCTCTGCGACAGCTTCCCGCGCCTTTTCGATCTGATCGACGAAAGCCCGACCGGCGAACTCGACGAAGTGAAGTCGGCCGGTTTCGCTCCCGTTGTCGAGGCCTGCACGCTTTGCGACATGTGCTTCATGACGAAGTGCCCTTACGTGCCGCCGCATGAATTCAATCTCGATTTCCCGCATCTGATGCTGCGCTACCGTGCCGCCGAGGCGAAGGCGAAGGGCGGCTATCCCTTCGTCCCCGGCCAACTCGCGCAGACCGACCGCAACGGCATGCTCGCCGCGCCTGTTGCGCCGCTCGCGAACTGGGGTTCCTCGCGCGGCAACAAGCTGACGCGCCCCGCGCTCGAAGCGGTCGCCGGCATCGACGCCCGCGCCGAACTGCCGAAGTTCCACGGGCAAACCTTTACCCGCCGAGCGAAGAAGCAGGACGCATCGGGCGCCGCCGCGCCGAAGGATGCGCCCGCCAGGGGCCGCAAGGCCGTCCTCTTCGCAACCTGTTTCGTCAACTACAACAACCCGAAGGTCGGCGAGGCCGCGCGCCTCGTCCTCGCGCATAACGGCGTCGAAACCGAAGTCGCCTATCCCGGTTGCTGCGGCATGCCCTTTCTCGAGCAGGGCAACATCGCGAAAGTCGCCGCTCAGGCGGAAAAGGTCGCGAAGGACATGTGCGCCTGGATCGGCAAGGGCTACGACATCATCACGCTGACGGCTTCCTGCGGCCTGATGTTCAAGTTCGAATGGCCGCTCATCCTTCCAGACAGCGAAGATGTGAAGAGGCTCTCCGCCGCGACGCGCGACATCGACGAATATGTCGTCGACATCGCGAAGAAGGAGGGGCTCGCGCCGGGCCTGAAGCCGGTCGACGGCGGCGTTACGGCGCATCTCGCCTGTCATGCCCGCGCGCAGAACATGGGCGCGAAGTCGGTCGAGATGATGCGGCTCATTCCGGACCTCAAGCTCGACATCGTCGAGCGTTGCTCCGGACACGGAGGAACCTTCGGGGTGATGAAGGAAACCTTCGAGGTCGCCATGAAGGTCGGCAAGACCGCCTCGCGCAACGTCGCGAAAACCGGCAACAAGTATGTGACGTCGGATTGCCCGCTGGCCGCCAAGCACCTCGTTCACGAGATCGAGACGCTGAACGAGCCCGCGCCGCCGGCACCCTATCACCCGATCGAGATCATGGCGCGCGCCTGGGGATTGATCGAATAAGGGGGGGGCGAACTTCCGGAAAAAGGTTCAAGAGATGACTGCGATGAAAAAAGAAATCACACCCGCCGACATTCTCCCCTACGAGACCTATGCGAAGGAGCGCAAGGAACGCCGCGCGGCGATCACGGCGATGAAGAAGAACCGCCGCGTCGAAGTCGGGCCCTGCGCCACCTTCTACTTCGAGAACTACGACACGATGTTCCAGCAGATTCAGGAAATGCTGCACATCGAAAAAGGCGGCGCCGAACAGCTCGAAGACGAGCTGCGCGCCTATAATCCGCTGATCCCGCAGGGCAACGAACTCGTCGCCACGATCATGTTCGAGATCGACGATCCCGTGCGCCGCGACAGGTTCCTGCGCGCGATCGCCTGGGTCGAAAAGCATCTCTACATCGATGTCGGCGGCGAGAAGGTCGCGGGCGAAGCCGAGACGGATGTCGAGCGCACCAAGGCGGACGGCAAGACCTCCTCCGTCCACTTCGTTCATTTCCGCTTCACCCCCGAACAGATCGCGAAGTTCCGCTTGCCCGAAACGCAGGTCATGGTCGTCATCGCGCACGAAAATTATCACCACATGGCGGTGCTGCCGCCGCGGGTGAAAGAGGCCCTGGCGAAGGACTTCGCCTGACATTGGCCCGGCAGCCCCGCCTCTTGTATATCCAATGGATATACATTATGTCTGGACATCCACAAGTCCGGAAAGGTGCCGAGATGTTCGCTCGTGTCGCAAAATGGGGAAACAGCCTTGGTGTGCGTGTCCCCAAGGATATTGCTGCCCGCCTCGGTTTGACGGAAGGGACGCAGGTGGACATCACCGCCGAGGACGGGCGGATCGTCATTACGGCCGCCCGCCCGCGCTACAGGCTTGAAGACCTTCTGGTCGGCATGACGCCGGATGCGATGAGCGATGCCTTCGATTGGGGTCCGGACAAGGGCCGCGAGATCGTCGAGTGACGGACGCATCTTATGAACCCGAAGCGGGCGATCTCGTCTGGACGGGCTTCGACCCGCGCACGGGCCGCGAACAAAGCGGGCGCCGTCCGGCGGTTGTCGTATCGCCCCGCGCGTTCTGGGACGCGAGCCGTTTTCTGATCGTTTGCCCGATTACTTCGCGTATCCGGCCTTTCGCCGCCAGCGTGCTGCTGCCCGACGGATTGCCGGTGAAGGGTGAAGTTCTCACGAGCCACATCCGGAGCATCGATACGCTCGCGCGTCCCGTTGTTTTCGCCGGCGCCGCACTTCCGGCGCTGCTTCTCGATGAGTTGCGCGAAAAGATTGCCGTGTTGATCGGTTATCGCGTCTGACAGCGGTCAGATCGATTTCCACTTCCTGCGCAAGTAACCCTACTCGAACTCCTCGCCCGGATAGACGCCCCACAGCGCTTCCTGCAGCACCCAGCCCTCGTAACCTCCGGTCTCGAGGCGGCACCATCGCGCCTTGCAGCTCTTCACCCGCGCCACAAGCCCCTTCTCGGCATAGGCGATCACGGGCGCGCCATCGGCGGGTTCCTTGTGCAGCGCGACGGGGGCGCCGTCCGCGGCGTCCATGATCGCCGTGCGCTCGCCATCCAGCATCGAATGCCAGATCCAGCCGCCATCGCCTTCATGGTCGCGAATGCGCCGCCAGTTGCTCGATTCCGCGATCACCTCGAGCGGCATGCCGCTCTTGCGATAGACCCAGTCGATGGGAAAATCCGTGCCGGGTCCGCGGCGCACATTCGCGCGCCCCGATTTCAGGCTGACGAAGCGTGGCACGGGAAGCCCGGTCGCCGTCCCCGGCGCGCGTTCGGGCATGCCGCCCCGTTCCGCCGCGAGCGCCGCAGCCGCGACGTGACCTTGCCCCTCGCCGAAGCCCATCCCCGCGGCGGCGAGAGGCGCGCAAAGGAACGCGGCAGCGCAGAGCGCCGCGCGCCTTGCTCTCCCGCTCCGTCTCGCACTTGTATTGACCGGCCTCTCCCGCATCTCTTCTTCTGCCCGTTGGCGCCCCGCCCGCCGCGACTCACCGGATTTTGCCAGAAAATGGCGCAAACAACCGGATAAAACCTGATAAGAAGAGGCTCACCCCAGCCGGAACGCCGCCGGAGTATTTCATGACCGTCAAAAAGCCGCTCGTCATCGTCACCCGCAAGCTGCCCGCCCTCATCGAGGCGCGCATGGGCGAGCTGTTCGATGTCCGGCTGAATGCCGGCGATCGTCCCTTCTCCGCCGCCGAGCTGGCCACCGCGATCCGCGAGGCCGATGTCCTGGTCCCGACCGTGACCGACAGGATCGACGCGCGCCTTCTCTCCCAGGCTGGCGAAAACCTCCGCCTCATCGCGCAGTTCGGCACCGGTGTCGACAATATCGATGTCGAGACCGCCCGCCGCCGCGGCATTACGGTAACGAACACGCCCGGCGTGCTGACCGAAGATACCGCCGACATGACCATGGGCCTCATTCTCGCTGTGCCGCGCCGCTTGAGCGAGGGCGCGCGATATCTCCGCGAACATGAAGAGTGGCCGGGCTGGTCGCCCACCTGGATGCTCGGCCGCCGCCTCACGGGTAAACGCCTCGGCATCATTGGCATGGGACGCATCGGTCAGGCGGTAGCCCGCCGTGCGAAACCTTTCGGTCTCGAAATCCATTATCACAACCGGAAGCCCGCCAATGCCGTCATCGAGCAGGAGCTTGAGGCGCGCTTCTGGGAAAATCTCGACGACATGCTCGGCAAGGTCGACATCGTCTCGGTGAATTGCCCGCTGACGCCGCAGACCTTCCACCTCATCGACGCGCGCCGCCTGAAACTGCTGAAACCGGAAGCCTATATCGTCAACACCGCGCGCGGCGAGATCATCGACGAAAACGCGCTGATCCGCGCGCTGGAGGCGGGCGAACTCGCCGGCGCCGGCCTCGATGTCTTCGAGCACGAACCGGCGGTGAACCCGCGCCTCCTCAAGCTGCCCAATGTCGTGCCCCTGCCGCATATGGGATCGGCCACCGTTGAGGGCCGCGTCGAGATGGGCGGCAAGGTCATCGTCAACATCAAGACCTTCATGGACGGCCACCGCCCGCCGGATCGCGTCATCCCCGCCATCATGTGAGGCGCCGCTTCACTCAGGCGTGACCGCTCAAATCCGCGATCACCGGCTTCTCGCCGGTCAGCGGGTTCTTCGGATCCCATTTGAGCTTCACCGTCCGGAACCGCGTGTCGAGCGCGTCGTAGATGAGCAGCTTCCCCGCAAGGCTCGTCCCCGCGCCCGTGATCTCCTTGATGACTTCCAGCGCCTGCAGCGAGCCGACGACGCCGGTCAGCGCGCCCATCACGCCCGCTTCCTCGCAGGTCGGCACGGAGCCGGGCTCGGGCGTCGCGCCCACGAAGTCGCGATAATTCGGTTTCGGATTTCCCTCCGCGCCGCGCTCGAAGGCCCGGAACGTCGCCACCTGTCCCTCGAACTGGCCGACGGCCGCCGAGACGAGCGGCACCTTCGCGAAATAGCAGGCATCGTTGACGAGAAACCGCGTCGCGAAATTATCGCAGCCATCCGCCACCACGTCGTATTGGGAAATGATGCGCAGCGCGTTCTCGGCCGTCAGGCGCTCCTGGTGTTGAACGATCTTCACATCCGGATTGATGCGTGCCGCCGCCGCCGCCGCACTCTCCGTCTTCGCGCGGCCGATATCGGCAACGCCATGCGCGATCTGCCTTTGCAGGTTCGACAGCGACACCGTGTCGTTGTCCACGATGCCGATGGTTCCGACGCCCGCCGCCGCCAGATAGATGAGGCAGGGGCTCCCGAGCCCGCCCGCGCCGACGATCAGCACGCGCGCCTTGAGAAGCTTCTGCTGGCCGGGGCCGCCGATCTCCTTCAGCACGATGTGCCGCGCATAGCGCTCCAGTTGTTCGTCATTCAGCGCCATGGGGCCCTCGCTTCGGAAGCTCCCTTTGCGCCACTCTGCCGCGCGAATGTCAATGGAGCGCCGCCACCCTGCGGCAAATTTGCTGTATTAGCGAATAACGTCATGGAAATGCCCCCATTTTGCGCCATACTCGCTGCTGCGGTGCGGCAGGGAAAGCGTCCGGTCTGGCCCGCCGCAAGGGGGGATGTCCTTTGACCACGAGGTGACCCGATGAACGATATGTCCCGCGAAATGATCGACGCCTTCACCGCCTCGGCCAACATGGCCGCGAGCGGCATCACGCGCGTCAATGCCGAGCTCATGAATTTCGGCAAGACGCGCTTCGACACCGATGCCGCAACGGCCGAGGCCCTGCTCGGTGCGAAATCCATGACCGACATGCTGGCTCTTCAGCGCGATTTCATGGTCGCGGCCTTCGAAGCCTATGCCGAGGAAACGGGCAAGCTCCGCGACATGACGATCGAACTGACCAATGAGATGGTCGAGCGCGTCGCGAAACCGCTGGCCGGCTGAGGCGCCTTACATCGCCGGCAGCAGCACCACGCTCTGGCACCAGCGCCCGATGCGGCCATAGGCGTCGAAGATTTCCGATTCCGTCATCCCGCGCCCGTCGCCATGCCAGGTGCCGCGCTGCGCGATGCCGGTCCACGGCCCTGCCGGCGCACGCGCCGGATGCAAGGAAAGGCCGGCATTCGGCCAGCCGCTGGCGTTCGGCCTTTCCCCGGCATCCGTCACGGTGAAGAGCGTCGGCATGTCTGCAACCGCCACCGCGCCGCCATGCATGCCGCCGAAAGGCCCTTGCGCCTGCGGTTGCGCACTCCACACATCGCTCTCGCGGCGGCAGACGGGCGGGTTATCGATCGAAACTGCATTCATTGCATCGGCTCACATATCAAACTCGAAAACTATTCTTCCTTCCACCCTCCCCTCGGGGAGGGTCAAGCTGCCGAAGGCGCCGCGCAAAACCGCGTCTTCCGTGTTCTCGATGAGCTTCGCCTTCACATCCCCAGCCTGGATGCGTGCGAGAAGGCGCGCGCCGTCGATGCCGCCTGCATCGAGCGCCGCCTTGATAACCTCCGGCTCATCCATCTTCAGCGACTGTTCCCACATCGCCGAAACCACGGCCTCGAAATATTTCGGCAGCACGCCGTCCATCTCGGCCGCCACGGCGCCGCGCATGATCTGCAGCGTGCTCACCGGGAAATGCGAATTGAACTTGAATTTCGTCAGCCCGTGTTTCTTGATGAAGCGCGCGATTTCAAGCCGTCCGTATTCGGGTTTGTTCTTGATCCCCGCTTCCGAAATCGCGGGCGGCACATTGCCCGTCACCTTGAAGATGCCGCCCAGCAGCACCGGCACATATTTGAATGTTGCGCCCGTGCGCTTCTCGATGGCGGGCAGCGCCTTGCTCGCGAGATAGGCGTTCGGGCTGCCGAAATCGAACAGGAATTCCACCTTCTTCGTCATCGTCATTTCCTCTCGGTTGCTCAGAAGGTTTCCATCCACGGGCGCAGGTCGAGCTCATGCCGGTCCGGGGCCTGTCCCGTTCGTGACAGTTTTATGACATTTCGATGACAGTCATGTCGGTTCCGTTTCGGAACCGATAGAAAATACAATTGGTTCTGAAAAAGAACCTGTCAAGCTATACTGCCCGAAAAGGAGCTTTCATGCGCTGGGAAGAACTCGACCGCCAACCTTGTTCGCTTGCCAGGTCGCTGTCCATTGTCGGCGACAGATGGACCCTCCTCGTGCTGCGCGAATGTTTCCTCCGTGTGCGCCGTTTCGAGGAATTCGAGCAGCGTCTCGGCATCGCGCGCCATGTGCTCGCCGACCGGCTGAAGAAGCTGACCGATGCGGGCGTACTCGAAAAAGTTCCGTACCAGGAGCGTCCCCGCCGCGAGGAATACCGGCTGACGGAAAAGGGGCTCGACCTCTACCCCGTCATGCTTTCGCTGCTGGACTGGGGCGACAAATGGATGGCGGAGCCGGAAGGCCCGCCCGTGCTGCGGCGTCACAAGGCCTGCGGCCATGTCGTCCATGCCGTGCACACCTGCTCGGAATGCGGCGAGGTGCTCGGCGCCCGCGACATGACGGTCGAAATCGGCCCCGGCGCGAAGGGCGGCGAACTGCCTCCCGCCGCAACGGCGGAAGGCAATCCTTCGAAATAGCTCAGAGCGTTGCCAGGCGAAGTGGAAAGCCGGTTCGCCGTCCGGAAACGCGACCGTACAAAATCACAATCCGTCGAACAGCGCCGTCGAGAGATAACGCTCTGCAAAGGACGGGATGATCGCGACGATTGTCTTGCCCTTCATCTCCGGCCGGCACCCGACTTCGAGTGCAACGGCAATCGCCGCGCCCGAAGAGATGCCGCAGGGAATGCCCTCCATGCGCGCGGCCTTGCGCGCATGTTCGAACGCCGTCTCGTTGCCGATGGTGACGATCTCGTCGATCAGCGACTTGTCGAGATTGCCCGGCGCGAAGCCCGCGCCGATGCCCTGGATCATGTGCGGTCCGGGTTGTCCGCCCGAAAGCACGGGGCTGTCTTCCGGCTCGACCGCGATCATGCGGAGCCCCGGCTTGCGCGCCTTCAGCACCGAGCCGACGCCGGTGAAAGTGCCTGCCGTTCCGATGCCGGAAATCACCGCGTCGACCTTGCCGTCCGTATCGTTCCAGATTTCCTCCGCCGTCGTCCGGCGATGGATTTCCGGGTTCGCCGGATTGTCGAACTGCTGCGGCATCACGGAATTCGGATGCTGCGTCAGCAGTTCCTCGGCCCGCGCAATCGCACCCTTCATGCCTTTTTCTTTCGGCGTGAGTTCGAGTTCCGCGCCGAGCAGCGCCAGCATCTTGCGCCGTTCGATCGACATGCTCTCCGGCATGCACAGGATCAGCCGGTAGCCCTTCGACGCGCAGACGAAGGCAAGCGCGATACCCGTATTGCCAGATGTCGGCTCGATGATGACGGTGTTGTCGGTAATCTTGCCCTGGCTCTCCAGCGCTTCGATCATCGAGACGCCGATACGGTCCTTCACGCTCGCCAGCGGATTGAAGAATTCGAGCTTGAGCAGAACGTCGGCAACGGCGCCCGCTTCCTTCGCCATGCGATTGAGCCGCACCAGCGGCGTATCGCCGATGGTCTGCGTGATGCTGTCATAGACGCGCCCGCGACCTGGCTTCTTGTTCTCGGTCATATCGTCCTCCCGGACCATTGTGTAAGGCTCGCCCGCCCTCGGGCGAGCCTATCAGATTCAGATAATGAAATCGGCGGTCGGTTTCGAGTTGCCGGCGCCCGCCTCGTCCGCCTTGCGGCAGAGATCCTCGATGGTGATGCCGTCGAGCGTCGCCATGATCTGGTGCTGCACGTCTTCCCACAGCGGCGCGATCACGCGCGCGCCGAGTTCCGAAGGTTGCGCGCCGGGTTCGTCGGACGCCTCCATCGCGCCGACCACGCGCACGACTTCGCCCACGGGAATGCGCCGCCGTTCGCGCGCCAGCGTGTATCCGCCGCGGGGCCCGCGCACGCCTTTCAGGATGCCCGCATGGACGAGCTGCTGCATCACCTGTTCCAGATAGCGCTGCGGAATGCCCTGACGCTTCGTGATCTCCTTCGACTGCACGGGATCGGGCCGCGCATTGATCGCGACATCGACCACCGCTTCAAGCGCGAGCCAGGTTTTCTTGGAAAGTCTCAGCATCTCTCGCTCACCCCTTCGTGCCGGTCGAGCCGAAGCCGCCAGCGCCTCTTGCCGTTTCGTCGAGTGTCTCGACTTCGCGGAGCCTTGCCTGCGTCACCGGTGCAATGATCATCTGCGCGATGCGCGTGCCCCGTTCGATGATGAAGGCGGCCTGACCGAGATTGATGAGGATGACTTTCACCTCGCCGCGATAGTCGCAATCGACGGTGCCGGGCGAATTCAGAACGGTAACGCCGTTCTTCGCCGCGAGCCCCGAGCGCGGACGCACCTGCGCCTCGAAGCCCTGCGGCAGCGCGATGGCCAGTCCCGTCGGCACCATCGCGCGCTCGCCGGGCGCGAGCACCAGCGTCTCGCCGTCGGCGAGTGCGGCGATGAGGTCCATGCCGGCCGCTCCTTCCGTTTCGTAGCGGGGAAGCGGCAGTCCTTGCGCATGCGGCAATCGCTGCACGCGCACATCGGCAAGCAGTTTCATTCGGCGGCCTTTGCAGTGGAGAAATGATCGGCGATGCGCCGCGCGAGGCGTTCGGCAACGGCCTGCTTCGGCAAGAGCGGCCAGTCCTCCTGTCCCTCGCGCGTGATGAGATGCACCGTGTTGAGATCGCCGCCCATCACGCCCGTCGCGGGCGCGACGTCGTTCGCGACGATCCAGTCGCAGCCCTTGCGCTGCCGTTTGGCGACGGCGTGCTGGATCACCTTCTCGGTCTCCGCGGCGAAACCGATAACGAGGGCAGGGCGCGTCTCCTTCATCTGAGAGATCGTCGCGAGGATGTCGGGGTTCTCGACCAGCATCAGCGCGGGCGCCTGTTCGCCCGGCGTCTTCTTCAGTTTCTGTTCCGCATCGCTCGCCACGCGCCAGTCGGCGACGGCGGCCGCGCAGATCGCGATATCGGCAGGGAGTTCCGCCTCGCAGGCGGCGAGCATCTCGCGCGCCGTCTCGACGCGCCGCACGGTCACGCCGGGCGGGTCGGGAAGGTTCGTCGGTCCCGACACGAGAACCGTCTCCGCGCCGAGCCGCGCCACGGCCTGCGCAATTGCGTAACCCTGCTTGCCGGAAGAGCGGTTCGCGAGATAGCGCACCGGGTCGATCGGCTCATGCGTCGGCCCCGACGTAATGAGCACGCGCTTGCCTTTGAGAGGCCCGCCACCCGGATAGGCGAGTTCGGAAAAATGCGCATCGATGGCGGCGAGAATTTCCGAAGGTTCCGCCATGCGCCCCGGCCCGTATTCGCCGCAGGCCATGTCGCCTTCATTGGGGCCGGCGAAATCGACGCCGTCCGCCATCAGCGTTTCGAAGTTCCGTTGCGTCGCGCGGTGCGTCCACATGCGCACATTCATCGCCGGCGCGATCAGCACCTTCTTGTCGGTTGCGAGAAGGACGGTGCTCGCAAGATCGTTCGCAATCCCGTTCGCCATCTTCGCCATCAGATCGGCGGTTGCGGGCGCAACGACCAGCAGGTCCGCGTCGCGCGACAGTTCGATATGGCCCATCTCCGCCTCGTCGGTGAGGCTGAAGAGATCGGTATAGGCCTTCTCGCCCGTGAGGCTCGCCACCGAGAGCGGCGTCACGAAATGCTGCGCGGCCTCCGTCAGAACCGCGCGCACGGAGGCGCCGCGCTCGCGCAAGCGGCGGATCAGCTCGAGGCATTTATAGGCAGCGATCCCGCCGCCCACGATCAGCAGCACGCGCCGTCCGTTCAGGATGCTCTCCGCCAATCTCCATCTCCCATGCAGGACGCGGCACAGACAAGTTTTCCGCGAATTGGGCGCAAATATAAATATTCACGCAGGCAATTTGTAGATCAAATCGAACGTCCGGGAAACAAAGGAAAATAGGAAGAAAAAAACTGTTTGATTACAGCAAGTTGGCGAGGAGGAGGGCTCCCAGCGCGCCGATGGCGAGCCAGACAAGCGGCGACCGCCGCTCGCGCCGCTCCTGCGCCTCGGCAATCCGCTCGGCGGAACTTGGGTGGATGCGCACCCCGTCCTCGTCCACGTTTTCGGCAAGAAGCCGCGCCGTGCGCTCCGCCCGGTCGAGCACCTCCGGCAGGTGGCTCATCATGCGGCCAAGCTGCAGGGCGCCCGCCGCCGCCTCCTCGATGCGCGCTTCCGGCGCCATCCGCTCCACCATCCAGGCCTTCAGCACAGGCTCGGCGCTTTCCCAGATATTGTGATCGGGGTCGAAGTCGCGCGCCACGCCCTCCACCACCACCATCGTCTTCTGCAGCAGAATGAGTTCGGGCCGCGTGCGCATGTCGAACTGCTCTGTCACCTGGAAAAGCTGCGCGAGCAGCTTGCCCATCGAGACCTCGCGTGCCGGCCGCCCGAAAATCGGTTCGGCGACCGAGCGCAGCGCCTGCGCGAAGGCATATTTGCTCTTCGACCCCGGCACATAGCCGGCCTCGAAATGAATTTCGGCGACGCGCACATAGTCGCGCATGATGAGCCCGTAGAGAATTTCGGCCATGAAGCGCCGCTCATTCGGCCCGATCCGTCCCATGATGCCGAAATCGACGGCGACGAGCCTGCCCTCCGCATCGACGAAGAGATTGCCCTGATGCATGTCGGCATGGAAAAAGCCGTCGCGCATCGCATGCAGCAGGAAGGACTGGATCACCTGTGTGCCGAGCCGCTTCATGTCGTGACCCGCGGCGACGAGGGCGGCGCGGTCGGAAGCGGGAATGCCCTCGATCCACTCCATCGTCATGACGCGCTTGGACGTCCGCTCCCAGTCGATCTGCGGCACGCGGAAACCGGCATCTTTCGCCGTGTTCTCCGCCATCTCCGACATCGCCGCCGCTTCGAGGCGGAGGTCCATTTCAAGCTTCACGCTGTCGGCAAGCGTCTGCACGATCTCGACGGGACGAAGCCGCCGCGCCGGCGCATAATTGCGCTCGATGCG
>JACIYQ010000105.1 GCA_014359855.1 Parvibaculum sp. | reverse complement strand
TGTCGACCGGCGACATGGGCTTTGCCTCGCGCAAGACCTACGACATCGAGGTCTGGCTGCCGGGGCAGAAGGCCTATCGCGAGATTTCCTCCTGCTCCGTCTGCGGCGACTTCCAGGCGCGGCGCATGAATGCGCGCTACCGGCCGAAAGGCGAAAAGAACACGCGCTTCGTCCACACGCTGAACGGCTCGGGCCTTGCCGTCGGGCGCACGCTCGTCGCGGTCATGGAGAACTACCAGCAGGAGGACGGCTCCATCGCCATTCCCGAGGCGCTCAAGCCTTACATGGGCGGGCTGGAGGTCATTGCGCCTCATGGCTAAAGAGAAACCCAAATCCGGCGATTTGCGCATTCTCGTCACCAATGACGACGGCATTCATGCGCCGGGCCTCAAAGTGCTGGAAAAGATCGCGCGCAAGCTCTCCCGCGACGTCTGGGTCGTCGCGCCGGAGGAAGAGCAGAGCGGCTCGGCGCATTCGCTGTCGCTCGCCAATCCGCTTCGCGTGCGCAAGCTCGGGCCGAAGCGCCATGCCGTGCGCGGCACGCCGTCCGACTGCGTTCTGATGGCGGTGCGCCATATCATGAAGGAGGCCGAACCCGACCTCGTCCTCTCAGGCATCAATCGGGGCCAGAACATCGCCGATGACGTGACCTATTCGGGCACCATCGCGGCCGCGATGGAAGGCACGCAGCTCGGCATTCCGTCCATCGCGCTCAGCCAGGCGTTCGGCTTCTCCGGTCAGTCGAATGTGAAGTGGAAGACGGCGGAGGAGTTTGCGCCCGATATTCTGAAGAAGCTTGTCGCCGCCGGGTGGCCGGAAGAAATTCTCATCAACATCAATTTTCCCGATGTCGTTCCCGGTTCCGTTACCGGCATCGAAGTGACGCGGCAAGGAAAGCGCGATCAATCTCTGGTCCGCGTCGAAGAGCGCATCGACGCGCGCAACAATCCCTACTACTGGCTCGGCTTCGAGCGTATCCTCAGCAATCCGCCGCAAGGGACAGACCTTCGCGCGATCTATGAAGGCCGTATTTCCATCACGCCGCTGCACATGGACCTTACCCATCAACGGACCTCCAAAGCGCTCAACGAGGCGCTCGGTTCGCTTGCCGGTCCCATGCGCAAGCGGCGCAAGACCTCCTGACCGGCTGCCGTGAGCGAAGACACGTCCATGGACGAAATCGGGCACGAGAAAATCGAACTCATCATGGGGCTGCGGCGGCAGGGCATCCGCGACAATCGCGTGCTGTCCGCCATCGAGCGCGTGCCCCGCGAGAAGTTCATCTCCGGCAGCTTCCGCAAGCAGGCCTATGAGGATCATGCGCTGCCCATCGAGTGCGGCCAGACCATCAGCCAGCCCTATATCGTCGCCTACATGACGGAGCAGCTTCGCGTCGGCGAACGCATGAAGGTGCTCGAAGTGGGGACGGGATCGGGCTATCAGGCGGCGGTTCTCGCCCGGCTCTGCCGGCGCGTCTACACGATCGAGCGCTATCGCACGCTCCTCAACGATGCGCTCAAGCGCTTCGAGGAGCTGCGAATCCACAACATCACGGCCAAGGTGGGCGACGGGGCGAAGGGCTGGCCCGAGCAGGCGCCTTTCGACCGAATCATCGTCACCGCTGCGGCTCCCGCCGTTCCGCAGGCGCTCGTCGATCAGTTGAAGGAAGGCGGGTTGATGATTGTTCCTGTTGCCACTTCCGGTGCCCGGGGAGAGCAGAAGCTTGTACGGATCGAGCGGACGGGTGATGGTGTGAAACGCGAGGAACTTCTGCCGGTGCGTTTCGTGCCGCTCGTGGAAGGCGTGGCAAAGGAGTCCTGAAAGCGGTTTCGGGACGCGGAGGCAGCGAGGCCAGATGGCGCGGCGCGAACGGATGCGGAGAGGGGCGAGGCTGGCCGGTGCGCTTGCGCTTCTCAGTCTTGTCGGTGCCTGCGGCAGCGACCGGCCCTGGTGGGACGAGCAGCAGGGCACACACAGGGGCGCGACCCCTATTTCCCGGCCGGTCGACAGCGTGGCTCCAGGCGGCACCTATATCGTGCGGCGGGGCGACACCGTCTAC
>JACIYQ010000104.1 GCA_014359855.1 Parvibaculum sp. | reverse complement strand
CGAACCGATCCTGCGGACGCTCATCGAACGCGGCACGGTCGACGCGTCGAAGATCGTGGAACTCGACATCACCGCGCCGATCCCCAACTACCCGATCACCATGCAGGGATATCTGGCACCGGAACTGAAAGAAAAGATCCGCGCCGCCTTCCTTGAACTGAAGGACGAAACGGTTCTCGCCTCCTTCCGCGTCGAAGGCTTCCAGCCGACGTCCGACGAGTCCTACGACATTCTCCGTGAGACCGCGCAAATTCTGAACCTCGAACTCGCGAAGATGAACTGAGATGAGCATGTCGCAAACCTACGCGACGATCCTGGCCGAAGAGCGCCGCGGCGGCATTCGCCGTGCGGCGCTCGCGGCGGTCGTCCTTGCCGTCTGCGTCGCGGCCCTCTGGATCACGGGATTCTTCGACGGGCGCCGTTTCGCCGAAGGCCTTCCGGCCCTCGGTCAGCTTGCCACCGAAATGGTGCCGCCCGACTTCGGTCGCTGGCAACATTGGTTGAGGCCGCTTCTCGACACGCTCGCCATGTCGGTCGCCGGCACCGTCCTCGCCGTCGTCGTTTCGCTGCCGCTTGCAATCCTTGCCGCGCCGAACACATCGCCCAACGCGTTGCTCTGCCAGATCACGCGCACGGTCCTCGCCTTCCTTCGCTCGGTCCCGGAAATCATTCTGGGCGTCATCTTCGTCGCGGCGGTCGGCTTCGGTGCCTTGCCGGGTGTTCTGGCCCTCGCGCTTCACTCGGTCGGCATGGTCGGCAAGTTCTACGCGGAAGCGATCGAGCATGTCGATCCGAAGCCGCTGGAGGCTGCACGCGCGGCCGGCGCCACGCCCATGCAGGTCATCGTCCATTCGGTGCTGCCGCAGGTCTTCCCGCAACTCGCCGACATCACGCTTTATCGCTGGGAATATCACTTCCGTGCCTCCGCCGTGCTCGGCATCGTCGGTGCGGGCGGCATCGGTTTCGAGCTGATGGCGGCACTGCGCCTCATCGCCTACGACCAGGTTTCGGCGATCCTGCTCTCGATCCTCGCCTGCGTCGTCGTTGTCGACGCGCTCGGCGCGAGGCTTCGCAAGGCGCTCAAGTAAAAGAGACGAAACGAATGCAGAAGAAGAAAATTGTCGTCACCAACCGCGTCTTTCCGGAAACGCGGGCCCTTCTCGAAGCCCATGCACAGCTTGTCGTCAACCCGGATGAAACGCCCTGGCCGCCGGAGCTGTTGCGCGAACATTGCCGCGATGCTTTCGGTCTCATGGCCTTCATGACAGACAGCATCGACGCGGATTTTCTGGCCGCTTGTCCGCAGCTCCGCGTGATCGGCGCGGCGCTCAAGGGCTACGACAATATCGATATCGAAGCCTGCACGCGCGCGGGCGTCACCGTCACCATCGTACCCGACCTGCTGACCGTCCCCACGGCGGAACTTGCCATCGGTCTCATGCTCTCCCTCGGGCGCAACATTGTGGCGGGCGACACCGCCATCAGAAGAGACGGCTTCGCGGGTTGGCGCCCTGCCCTTTACGGCGCGGGCCTCGACGGCGCGACGGTCGGCATTCTCGGCTTCGGTCTCGTCGGACAGGCCATTGCCGAACGTCTCGTTTCTTTCCGGTGCCGTATCCTGGCGTCGGATGCGGCGGCACAACCGCAAGGCGGCAATCCGCATGTCACCTTCGCGGATATGGAGAGCGTCATCGCCGAAGCGGACTGGCTTGTTCTTGCCCTGCCTCTCACCGACGCCACGCAACACATCATCGGCCGCGCGGCCATCGCGCGCATGAAGCCCGGTTCCCGCATCGTGAACCCCGCGCGCGGCTCGCTCGTGGACGAAGCGGCGATTGCCGACGCGCTTGAGACGGGGCACCTCGCAGGCTATGCGGCCGACGTCTTCGAATGCGAAGACTGGGCGCGCGATGGACGGCCCCATGAAATAGAACCGCGCCTCCTCGGCAATACCGCCCGAACGGTCCTCACTCCGCATATCGGTTCTGCCGTTGTCGATGTCAGGCGCAACATCGAACTTTCGGCGGCGCGCGGCATCGTCGACCTCCTCGCCGGACGTGCTCCCGCTCATGCCGTGAATGCGCCCGTCGGCACTCTCCTGGAAATCATCGAAGATGTTGAACCTGCTCCATACAAGAACATTTCTGGCGGTCGTTGACGCAGGCGGCTTCCGCGCCGCCTCGCGCGTTCTCGATATCGCGCCTTCGACCATCATGGACCATGTAGGCCAGCTTGAGGCTGAACTCGGCGCCTCGCTGATCGTGCGCCGCCGCGGTTCGGCGCAGCCGACGCCGCAAGGCGCGGCCTTCCTGCCGCTGGCACGCGCGCTCGTCTCGACCGCCGAACGCGCCCATGCCGTCGTTGCCGGCGGCCCCCTGCGTCTCGCCGCATCGAGCAATATCGGCACCTACATGCTTCAGGCGCCGCTTGCCGATTTCCGGCAGCGATATGGTTCCGATGTCGATCTCTGGATCGGGAGCAACCCGGCCGCTTTCGAGAGGCTTAGTCAGGGCGCGGCTGATGTCGCGATTGTCGAATGCTGGCAGCCCTCGGATGAGTTCGAGGAACATCGCTGGCTCGACGAGCGTCTGGTCGTCATCGTCGATCCCGCCCACCCCTGGGCGGCACGCGAAAATCTGGAGGCGGAGGAATTGATCGGCGAGAGACTGCTCGGTGGCGAGCGCGGAACGGGAACGGGTACGCTCCTCCGCCTGCGTCTCGGAGCGGTCGCCTCGCGGCTTACCACCGTCGACGGCTTCGGCAACACGGAAGCCGTAAAGCGTGCCGTGCGCGCGGGGCTCGGCATTTCCCTCGTCATGCAGGCATCGGTAACGGACGAAGTTGCGGCAGGCACGCTCGTCGCCTTGCCCCTGAAGGACAAGGAACTCGTCAAGGAAACGAAGATCGTCCTCCGCCGCGACATGCCGAAGGGCTCCGCCGCGCGGCGCTTTCTCGGTCACGCGCTGATGCGCGGAGTAAAGCCTGAAGAAATTTTATCCGGTGGTCCTAGCGCGCTGCGCTGAGGCCGTCGTCGCGTGTCTGTGCGAGCTGACGGTCGCCGGGCCGCTTCACGGCCGCCGCGAGTACGTTGACCTGCGCATTCAGGTCCTGCGCGAGAGGATCGACCCTCTCCTCATTGACCGCCACTTCGTAATAAAGATGGTTGCCGGTTGCGAGGCCCGTCATCCCGACATATCCGATGACGTCGCCCTTCCGCAACCCTGCGCCGGGACGAATGCCGGGCGCGAAGCCGGAGAGATGCGCGTAATAGGTCTCGACGGTTTCCGAATGTTTGATCGTGACGAGCTTGCCGTAGTTTCCGCGCCACGCGGCGATCCCGACGATGCCGTCCTCGGTCGCGTAGACTGGCGTCCCCTTCGCAGCCGCATAGTCGACGCCCTTGTGCATCTTCCGCGTCTTGAGGACGGGATGCACGCGCCATCCATAGCCGGATGTCATGCGTGCCTTGGTCACGTCGATGGGGTCGCCGAAATGCAGCGGCCGGTCGGGGTAGCTTGCAGGTGCCTGCTCGGGCCTCGTCAGCGGCAGGACATACGCCACCGTCGCGACGTCGTTTCCGTTGCTGCGGGCATGGGCCGGAAAAGCGGGGATAACAAAAAAGGCGGAGAGGAGAAGGAGGGTGGCGCCGGAGGGAAACGATTTTCCAAAGTTGATCCGGTGTCGTCGTTTCATCGGCGATCCTTCTTCTTCGTGTGGCCGGCGCGGTCGCCGGAATACTCTCTCGGGAATAAGTTGACCAAGAGTTCTATAGTCGAGGATCCGGCCCGGAGCAAATGTCTTTAACCAAACCTTTTGTTACGGTTCGATGACATTTCAATGACAGTCGCGATCGAGATATCCCCGAACCACGGCCCAGATGGCCTCCGCCACCTCGCCCTTGTCCCTCTCCGCATCGATGACGACGCAGCGTTCCGGCTCGTTTTTCGCAATATTTAGAAAGGCTTGGCGCAATGTCTGGTGGAATTCGATTTCCATGCGCTCATAGCGGTCCTCGCCATTCGCGCGCCGGCCAGCCCTGGCGAGCCCCGTCTCCGGCGAGAGATCGAGGACAAGCGTCAGTGCCGGCATGTCATCGCCGACCACTAACTCTCTGAGATCATTCACGAATTTCTGTCCGAGCCCCTGCGCGACGCCCTGATAGGCCATCGTCGAGTCGACAAAGCGGTCGCAGACCACCCACTCGCCACGCGCCAGCGCCGGACGGATCGTCTGTGCGAGATGATCTTCACGCGCGGCAAACATCAGCAGGGCTTCGGCCTTGGGCGTCCAGCGGTCCGTGTCGCCATTGACGATCAGTCTACGGATCGCTTCCGCTCCCGGCGCCCCGCCGGGCTCACGCGTCACGACAACCTTGTGGCCTTGCTCTTCGAGCTTCGCCGCGAGAAGACGCACCTGCGTCGACTTGCCTGCACCCTCTCCGCCTTCGAGCGTGATGAAGCGTTTGCGCGGCACCGGCTCAACTGCCGCCGAGAAGCATGTGCTTGAGAGAGCCCATGGCGCGCCCGAAGATGCCCTGGCGCTCGACGGCGCCACCGGCGACGAGCGGATACTCGCGAACCGGCATCTGCGGCGCCTCGACACGCAGCGTTCCGACGCGTTGGCCTGCGGCAACAGGCGCTTCGATCGGCGCGTCGTAGACAAGCGTTACCTTCATGTCCTTGCGCTGCTCAGGGGACATGATGATGTCGATGTCGGTCTTGCTGACGAGCGGCACTTCGCCATAGGTACCTTGCCAGACGGGTGCATTGTCGATCGGCGTCCCGGCCGTGAAGAGCTTGTAATGCTTGAAGGAACGGAAGCCCCAGTCGAGCAGGCGCACGCTTTCGTCCGCACGCGCCTTCTCGCTCGGCAATCCATTGAGAACCAGAATGAGCCGCTGATCCTTGCGCTTTGCGGACGCGACAAGGCCGTAGCCCGAAGCTACCGTGTGCCCCGTCTTCAATCCGTCCACTGAAGGATCGAGATAGAGCGCGGGGTTGCGGTTGCCCTGCTTGATGCCGTTCCAGGTGAAGTCCGTCTCCTTGAAGATCGGATAATATTCGGAGAAATCGGAAATCAGGTGACGGGCAAGAACCGCCAGGTCGCGCGGCGTCATCAAATGATCGGGATGCGGCCATCCGGTTGAATTTTCGAAGTTGGAATTCTGGAGTCCGATCTCCTTCCCGCGCTCCGTCATCGCTTCGGCGAAGGCCGATTCCGAACCCGAGAGCGCTTCGGCCGTCGCTATGCATGCGTCGTTACCGGATTGAACGATGATGCCGCGCAGGATCGCATGGACGGGCACCGTCGTATTCAAATCGGCGAACATCGTCGAGGAACCGGACGCTGCGCCGCCGGCGCGCCAGGCGTGCTCGCTGATTTTGAATTCGTCGTCCATCGACACACTGCCGTCGTCGAGCGCGTTGAACAGCATTTCCAGCGTCATGAGTTTGCTCATGCTCGCCGGGTGCATCTGCTCGTCGGCATTCTTCCCCCACAACACGGTCCCGGTGTCGTAGTCCATGAGAATGGCATACTCGGCCTGGGTGTCGAACGCCTGTGCATCGCGCGGCGCAACGAGGAGCACGCAGAACATGGCCGTGAAAAATGCGGAGATCAGTGTCAGGTACTTCATAAGTCTCGCTCTGGCTTTGGACGCTTCCGGTTCGCTGAAGCTTTAATCGACGACAATTCGGGCGCCTTTGTGGCCTTGCGCAATGACGCTCTGGAGTGAGCTGTCCGCGGCAGGCACATCGCTGAGCGGTCCGACACGGACCCTGTAATACGGCGTTCCGTCGATCATGGTGGTCTGGATTTCCACCTGTCCGACGCCGGTCAGTTGCTGGCGCACCGCCTCCGCGTTCTGCAGATTCTGGAATGATCCTGCCTGCACATAGAGATTGCCGGGGCCTGTTACGGGAAGCTGATCGACGGTTTCGGCGCTGCGAGGCGCGGGGGTGTCGGAAATGGGGCTCATCGTTGCCGTGGGAGCGGCGGGCGGCGGCGCGCTTGCAGCGCCTGACGGTGCGGCAAGGACAGAAGTGGAAACGGAGGCAACGGCTGTCACCGGTGCGGTGCCCGATACCCGGCGTTCGTCGTCCGGAGTTACAACCGGCGGCGCCACGAACGTCTCGGCAACGGCTCTTCCATCTCCGATACCGCCCTCAAGCGGCGCGCGTCCGACATACTGAACGCGAACCTTGGCCGTGCCCTTCTGCATGAACCCGAGCATGTCGGCTGCCTTCTTCGACATGTCGATCTCGCGGCCGGCGGCAAAGGGTCCGCGATCGTTGATACGAACGATCAGCGACTTTCCATTTTCAAGATTGGTCACGCGCGCAAGAACCGGCATCGGTAGCGTCGGATGCGCTGCGGTTAGCTGGTTCTCATCGAAGACCTCGCCATTGGCTGTGCGCTTGCCATGGAACTGCGGGCCGTACCATGAGGCGATGCCAGTCGAGTCGTACTTGTCGTTTTCGCTCGGATAATACCAGATGCCGTTGATCTGATAGGGGTTGCCGACTTTGTAGACCCCCCCGCCCTGTTTGAGCGGCGCAGAGCGCGGCGTCTCGGTGGTGCCGCAAGCCGCAAGCACGAGGGCGAGCGGGACGACAAAGGCAAGGATAACGGCGCGCGGCATCATGGGGCCGCGGCGAACCGTTTCTTGAGGTCGAATGAACATCGGAAAACCCCGTCCGAGGACTCTGGCTGCACCTATCGGCAGCGAATCACCCCGCGAACACAATGGAATCTCTTATAATCAGCCGCGCTTGCAGCGGCAAGAAGCGGCTCGGAAAGGACCATTTGCGGCGCTGTGTGAATGATCCCATCATGCCCGAATGAACATTCCGTTTGCCAACGAAAAGAAACGCCGTGAACCATCCACGCCCTGCCGCCAGCCCCTCCCTCACCGAGACATTGGTCTCGCTCATCCGCACGAAACCAGTGAACGACGCGGATATCGAGGCGGCGGCCCTTTTCACGCTCGATGCCGTTGCGAACAGCCTCGCCGGGCGGAATTCGGAGCCAGGCCGCATTCTGCTCGATTGGTGGCGTGCCTCGCCCTCCAACGCCGCGCCGGATCCGGGCCGCGAAGCTTTTTTGATGGGTGCTCTTTGCCACATTCTGGAAACTGACGACCTCCATCGGGAGTCGGTCGTGCATCCCGGCTGCGTCGTCGTGCCTGCGGCATGGGCGCTTGCGAGGAAGCGCGGAGCAACTGGACGGAGCTTTCTCACTTCCGTTCTCCACGGCTTTGAAGCGGCGTCACGGGTTGGAATGGGGGTCGGTCCGGCCCACTACAAAATCTGGCATAACACGGCGACCTGCGGGCCTTTTGGTTCGGCGATGGCCGCCGCCGCGCTGTTGGACCTCGAAGATGGCGAGGCCGTTCATGCGCTCGGCAATGCCGGAAGTCAGTCGTCGGGTCTCTGGCAGTTTCTCGAGACCGGCGCCATGACGAAACATCTGCACGCCGGCCACGCCGCTGAAGCGGGCATACGCGCTGCGGAACTCGCCGCCTTCGGCT
>JACIYQ010000103.1 GCA_014359855.1 Parvibaculum sp. | reverse complement strand
CAACAACAATCGGATCAGGCCGAGTGCAAAAAACTGGGATTCACGGAGGGCACGGAAGCCTTTGCGAATTGCATGTTGAGACTGAAAGAAATTCGCGCCCAGGAAGAAAACACGCGTGCGCTAAACCGTGCCCGCACTCCTTCCCCTTGGTGGGGCCCCTATCCGGGATATCCCTACCCCTATCGCTACTACCCTCCCCACTACTGGTAAATCCCGCTTCAAGCCGTCTGCCTGAACGGGATGATCGCAAGCTCGCGCCGAACTGCAACTTCCCGTTCGCAAGAGTCACCTTCAGTCCGCGCCACCGCAGAAAACGCAGCCTCCATCCCATTCCACTCCGCCAGCCATGAACCGGGCTGACCGCCGCGCGAACGGGTAAGCGCAACATGCCAGCGCGCTGCGCCGGGCAGCTTCTCCTTCTCGTCCACATAGGAAAGAACAGCACTCGGCGCCGAAGCCACGTGCCAGCGAGTAACGGCAACACTTGCTCCCTCCTTGGCATGGCCGGTGAAAAGCAGAACCGGCGTTCCCGACTCTTCTGCAGCGAGTTGAAGTCGCCTCGTGGCAGTCAGGTTGAGCGCGGAGGAGCATCCATCGAGTTCACCGATCACCGCCGCAAAGGCATGGCTGCGCAACGCCTCCTCCATAGCCCACAGGCAATCGGCATCTCCGGATGGCAAAGCGTGCACGATCCTTTCCGGCTCCAGGCCGAACGCGGAAAGCCCCGGTCCGTAAAGCCGGCCCATGTCGAAGGGCGGCCTCACCGTTTCGCACCAGAGAACAGGAAGCGTGGAATGCCGGCTGACACAAACCGCGAGTGATGCAAGAAATCCCGTGGCGGCGCCCATGTCCCGATAAGTGGCCGCTGCGACTTCATGCAGCGCGCCGCGCTTCATGCCACCCTCGGGCAGCACTCCGTCGATTTCAGGCACCCCGAGTGAAAATACAGGCGTTATTCGACCTGCCACGGGCGTATGGCCGACAATGCGGGCTCTCAACTCAGCAATAAGGTGTTCCTTGCTGGCCGGTGACATGATAATTCCTTATGTTCCCTATTTGTTCTAAATGCAAGAACCATAAGGGTCAAGTCAGGAAACCCCGGACTGCCGAAGCAATCAGACCTGCGCGACGCCCCAATAATTGAAACCGGCAAAGCGCGGCGTGGAGGGAAGATACATCGTCTGGAGATCGGCGATGCGGAAACCGCCTTCTTCGATGAGCGACGGCATCTTGCGGTTGAGGTTGCAACCGCCGAACAGCACCTTCCAGACGGGATTGATGCGGTCCTGCCAGCGGGCCACCTGATTGTCCGGTGCCGCACCGTGTTCGCAGAAAATGAGCTTCCCGCCCGGCTTCAAGACGCGGCGCATGCCTTCGAGTGCCTTCACCGGATCGGGGATCGTGCAAAGGCTGAAAGTACAAAGCACGGTATCGACGCTCTTGTCCTCGAGCGGAATCTGTTCACCCGGCAGACCGATAAACTCAACCGGAAAGGAAAGAGCCTGCGCGCGCGCGCCCGCCAGTCGCCATGATTCTTCCGACGGATCGAGCCCTATGACCCGCGTGACCCTTGCCGGATCGTAATAAGGAAGATTGAGCCCGGTACCGATACCGATTTCGAGCACCGTCCCTTCCGCCAGAGGCACGACCTTCTTGCGTTGATAGCGGATCGGCTTGGAGCCACAGGCACAGTTGATGATGTGCGGAACAATGCGGCGTTCGTAGAATCCCATGGCGCCCTCCCAGCGAAAAACCGGCGCCAGTATGACGTTCCTCTGCCGCTAGCGCCACTCCGGAACGCCGAAACGGAGCAACCTGTCGCCGTCCACCGGACCGACCATCCGGCCGCGCCCCTTGAAGCCAAGCGCCACCGCACGCAGCAAGCGCTTGTCCCGGAGCGCCGTCGCTTGCCGAACGGACGCGGAAAGTACCTGCCAGATCGATTCCGGTTCGACGGGCCCCACCGATGCGGTAACGCTCCGCTCTCGCCACGCCATCGCAAACAGCCGGTCGCGCGGCGTGGCGCCTCGCGGCACTGCAATTGTATCGGCTGCAGCGTCGGTAACGATTGCGGCTGCAAGCCCTGCCGCCGCTGCCGACTTCGATTGCACTGCGACAATGTCGAGTGCCCCGCAGGTCGGAACGCAAGACCGGTTACCGCCCAGAGCTGCACCGCCATGGATGCCCGCCCCCAGGGCAGAGACAAATTCCCCAAGCACCGGCCGAACACTTCCATCGACGCCTGCCGCTACACCTGGTTCCTGATGGAGGGCGAGTACGTCTCCAAGCGACACGGCGATGAACCCCACGCCGCCATTCCGACGTGCGGCGTCGAGCATACCCTCAAGCACGGCATCGCAGACCGCACCCGGTAAAGCCGCCAACACGGGAGGAAACTCGAGAGAAGGAATAAGCTCACGAAAGAGATTTACCGTCTCTACTGCAATCCGCCCCGCCCTGCCCCGAGGCAGAGCATTTGCAACACCTTTCGCCAGCAGTTCGGCAACCTCAAGCACGGAGCGTGAAAGATCGCGAGCAATATCCATTGCAGCGTCGAGCGCTTCACGCGAACCGTCGCCGGCAGCGGCGAAAGAAAGCTTGCCGGGCCAGATCTCGAAACTTTTTTCAACGGGACGGGAAACCGCGAACATCGGACGCCTACTCTACGACACGCGCTTGCGCCTTTGTATGGAACACGGATTTCTGGCCAAAGCTTGTCTTGTAGAAGGATTTTATTTCGCCGATGGCGCCATCAGCTGCCGATGTCTCGGGATGAACGATGATGATGATCCGGGTCTCCTCGCGAATGACCGGAGCATCGGCCAGCTCAGGGTCGCGCCACTGTCCATAGGCATCGAGAACCGTGAACCCGTCAGGAAAGCGCGGTGTAACGACATCCGCAAGGAAGCCAGCCCACTGCTCGTCGCTCACCGTGCCGCCGTCCGGCAGATCGAGCCCGAAATAGAGCGTCGTTTCGACCGCATCGGTTGTGTCCGCCAGGGCGTTGCCGCTTCCGATGAGTGCGACGACCAGAGCGATGATAAGCGGAAAATGGCGCAAGAAACTCCTCCCTTTTCGCCTAGTTGGCAGATTGAGAGAGGATTTGTCCAGCGAGACCCCGAGGTCAGGCCGCCTTACGAATCGCAACGTCGGCAAGCCGAACACGCAACCCGTCGAGCTCAGGTGTCATGATGAGCTGACACGACAGGCGCGACCACTCGCCACCATAATTCTGGTCGAGCATGTCGAGTTCATCCCCGCGTGGCTCGTGGAGCTTCGCGGCCCATTGGGGGTCGACCTCCACCTGGCAGGTACCGCAGGCGCAGGCACCGCCGCACTCCGCCACGATGGGGAACCCGTGATCGCGGATGATTTCCATCACCCGCCACCCTTCAATAGCCTCAAGCTCGCGCTCGCGGCCCTTGCCATCGACAAGGATGATACGCATGAACTGACCTCGGATTGGATATCAGGCGACGCCGAGTTTCTTCTGCAGGCTGGTCGACGACGTCGTGTACTGGAAGGTGACCTTCGCGTCCGGATTGGCATACTTGAAAGCAGCCTGCGCCATGAGCGCCGCTTCGTGGAAGCCTGAGAGAATGAGCTTCAGCTTGCCCGGATAGGTATTGATGTCACCGATGGCGAAGATGCCCGGTTCGCTCGACTGGAACTTCCCGGTGTCGACCGGGATAAGGTTCTCGTGAAGGTTGAGCCCCCAATTCGCGATCGGACCGAGCTTCATGGTGAGACCGAAGAACGGCAGCAGAGTGTCGCACTCGATCTCGTAATCGCTGCCATCGTTACCCTTCGCGGTGACACCGGTGAGCTGACCGTTATCGCCATGCAGTGCCGTGATCTGGCCGAGATGGAACTGCATTTTTCCTTCTTCCACCAGCGCATGCATCTTGTTGACGCTATCCGGCGCCGCACGGAACCCGTCACGGCGATGAATGAGCTGCATCGACTGTGCAACCGGCTGCAGGTTGATCGTCCAGTCCAGCGCACTATCGCCGCCGCCGGAGATCAGCACCTTCTTGTTGCGGAAGTTCTCCATCCGCTTGACCGAATAGAAGACGGACTGGCCCTCATAGGCGTCGATGCCGGGAATGGGCGGCTTCTTCGGCTGGAAGCTGCCACCCCCCGCCGCGATCACGACAACTTTCGCTTCGAACACGAGACCGCCATCGGTCTTCACGCGGAAGCGGCCGTCTTCGAGCTTCTCCAGCTCTTCGACCATCTCGTTGTAATGATACTCCGGGCTGAAAGGCGCGGCCTGCTCCATCAGCCGCTCCGTGAGCTCATGCCCGCTGACGACGGGAAGCGCCGGAATATCGTAGATCGGCTTTTCTGGATAGAGCTCGGCGCACTGCCCGCCCGGCTTGTCCAGGATATCGACAAGGTGACATTTCATGTCGAGAAGGCCGAGCTCGAACACTGCGAAAAGCCCGCAGGGGCCGGCTCCGATGATCACCACATCCGTCGAGATCGCTTCCTGAGTCATTCTCGGTCACCTGTCGTTCCACCCATGGCCGGGCATAATTACCTATAAAAAGTGTGATTATATATATTTCACAACCTTTCTGGCCTATATAGGTCCGCGATCCCGTAACGCCAAGCAAAAAATTGCCCGATTGGCCGTGACAAAGCTTCACCCATGCTTATCTTAAGCTGCGCGTACACGGCTGCATGACGTCGTGCCGCACCCGCCCGCCGGAGACGCTCAATGATCAAATGCAACACGATGCCGGAAGTCCGCAACGAGATCGACAGGATCGACCGTGAGCTCGTGAAGCTGCTTGCGGAGCGGCAGGGCTACATCGAGCAGGCCGGCGCGATCAAGGGCGAGCGCTCCGCCGTACGCGACGATGCGCGGATCGAGGAAGTGGTGATGAAGGTGCTGACGGAGGCGGACCGGGCGGGACTCAGCCGCTCGATCGCCGAGCCGCTGTGGCGCCTGCTGATCGAGAAATCGATCGAGCACGAGTTCTCTGTCTTCGACGGGAAGAAGAAGTCAGCTGCGAACGGTTGAGAAAGACGCTTCAGAACTGCTTTTCGGGCAGGTTCACGACGAGGCCGTCGAGGTCGTCCGTCACCTTGATCTGGCAGGACAGGCGCGAGTTCTCGCGCACGTCGAAGGCGAAGTCGAGCATGTCTTCTTCCATGCTCTCGGCCGCGCCGACTTTTTCCTTCCAGGCGTCCGCGACATAGACATGGCAGGTCGCGCAGGCGCAGGCGCCGCCGCAATCCGCATCAATGCCGGGAATGGAATTCTTGATGGCGCCTTCCATCACCGTCATGCCGCTTTCGACATCGATGGTGTGTTCCGTGCCGTTGTGCTCGATATAGGTGATCTTCGCCATCTTGCTTTTTCTTGGTCGGAGGTGGAAGGAGCCGGCAGCGCCGGAGGGCCCCGCAAAGGGCCGGCACATACATGACGCAGGGCCGATTTCTTTTCAACCCCTCAATCGGGCGAAGGCTTTTCCGACGCAGCGTTAGCCCCGCAATCGCGCCCGTTGTTCCCTTGTCACGGGCGCCGCATAGTCTCGCGTAAACAAGGACCGGGAGGGCCGGAAATGGCTGACAGGCTTAACATTCTCTTCATCACGGCGGATCAGTGGCGCGGCGAATGCCTCTCCACATTGGGGCACCCGACCGTCAGGACACCGAACCTCGACGCGCTCGCCGAAGACGGCGTGCTCTTCACCCGGCACTATGCGAATGCCGTTCCCTGCGGCCCTTCGCGCGCCTCGCTTCACACCGGCATGTATCTGCAGAACCACCGCTCCGGCACCAACGGAACGCCGCTCGACGCGCGCCATACCAACTGGGCGAAGGAAGCAGGACGCCACGGCTACGATCCCGTTCTCTTCGGATACACGGACACGAGCCAGGACCCGCGCGAGGAAGATCCCGAAAGCCCCTGGCTCAGAACCTATGAAGGACCGCTGCCCGGAATCCGCCCTGTCTGCATGATGGGAACATGGCCGACGCCATGGACGGACTGGCTGAAGGAAAACGGCCATGAAGTGCCGGACGACATTCGCTTTGCCTATGGGCACCGCGCACCGGGCCCCGACTACGAGGACGGTGCGCCCGCGCCCCGCCCGCTCGTCTATGCGAAGGAGATCGACGACACGTCTTATCTCACGAACCGCCTGATCGATTACATCGCGAACTCCTCGACGCCCTTCATCGCGCATCTTTCGATCCTGCGCCCGCATCCGCCCTTCGTCGCACCCGAACCCTTCAACGCAATGTATGAACCGCAAACGGTGCCAGGCTTCGCGCGCAAGGAAACGTATGAGGCGGAAGGCGCGCAGCATCCCTGGCTCGAACATCAGCTTGGCCGCAAGCTCTTCCGCGCACCGGCGAACGACAAAAAGCTCCGCAGGCTGAAGGCCGTCTATTACGGGCTGATCTCGGAAGTGGACGAGGCGCTCGGCCGCGTCTTCGCCTTCCTGAAGGAAACGGGCCGCTGGGACAACACGCTGATCGTCTTCACGTCGGATCATGGCGAGCAGATGGGCGATCACTGGCTCATCGGAAAATGCGGCTATTTCGATGCGTCCTACCGCATCCCGCTCATCATCCGCGACCCGCGCAAGGCGGCGGACGGCGCGCGCGGAACGCGCGTGACGCGCTTCACCGAGAATGTCGACATCATGCCGACCATGCTCGACTTCATTGGCGCCGAGATACCGGTGCAATGCGACGGCAAGTCGCTCAGGCCCTTCCTTGAAGGCCGCGAACCGGCGGCATGGCGAAGCGAAGCGCATTGGGAATTCGACTTCCGCGACCCCGCCGACGACAGCGCCGAGAAGCGATTGGGATTGACGATGCATCAATGCACGATGAACGTCATCCGCGACGAGAAGTTCAAATATGTCCACTTCACGAAGCTCCCGCCGCTCCTCTTCGATCTCGAAAAGGACCCGGACGAATTCGTGAACCGCGCGAACGACCCCGAATACCTGCCCGTGATGCTCGACTATGCGCAGCGGCTTCTCTCCTGGCGCATGAACCATGACGAGCAGACGCTGACCCACATCTCGATCACGGATGACGGGCCGGTGGCGCGCCCTGCCGCGCGATATTGATCCGCTCACGGATGGTTTTCCGGCCCACGCGGGCGGCGCCTCTTCCGGGGATAAACCGCCGCGCTGGCGGGGATAGATCGCGTGTCTTGCGGGGATAAACCGGCCGGCCGCCGGGGATTAAATCAGCGCTATCCGGGGACAAATCACGGCTTTTCGCACCCCACTGTCACAATTCGGGGTTTGCCGCCCTCTCCCAACCCGCTGAATTCATTGGAAGATTGGAAGGCCGGGGATAAGCCGGATGCGACTGTCACCGGAATGTCATCGAACTGTTAAAAACGGCGCCGATATCCCCGCTCCGCATTTTTCCGGCCGGTCTTTTGGGCCGCCTCTCTTCGCGGGTGCATGAGGGGGATATGTTGCGGCGCGGCGAGCAGAGGCCGAGTTATCCCCGGAAGCGGGGAGAAGATTCTTCCCGAAAACTTGTCCCCGGTTTTGGACCGCTTCCCTTTCACGTCATGCCCGGGCTCGACCCACTCTCGTCCGGTTAAGAAGAGCAGGGTTTGATTCAATCCACTTGCGACACGGCACTTTCTCCCTTTTTCGTCATGACCCGGCTCGTCCGGGTCATCCACGTCTTTCTTTCTTCTTTTCAGTTTTTACCTGCCGAAAAGACGTGGATGGCCCGAATAAATCGGGCCATGACGACTTTGGTTGGAGTCGACAACCTCACTTCTGCAACCGGAGTCCGCTTAACCGGACAGCAGTGGGCTCGACCCAGGCATCCAGGGCTGCTGCGAACACCGGGTCAGAGTCATGTGAAGGGGACGCCGCTTACGCGGCTTCTGGATTGTTGGGTCACGGACCTGCGGCCCGGCCCGGCAATGACGTTCTGTATATAGAGCCCCCCTTGCCCCCCTTGCCTCCCTCTCCTTTCTCCGGCACAGCTTTTCCCGTGACGTGAGGGAGAGTGCCGGTGGCGGAGACGAATGAAATCGATGCAGTCGTCATCGGCGCAGGCGCCGTGGGGCTTGCTTGCGCGCGGGCGCTGGCGCTGGCGGGGCATGAGACGGTGGTGCTGGAGCGGCATGGCGCTATCGGGACGGAAATCTCGGCGCGCAACAGCGAGGTTATCCATGCGGGCATCTATTATTCGCCTGGAAGCCTGAAGGCGCGGCTCTGCGTGGAGGGCCGCGAGCGGCTTTATGCGTATCTTGAGGCGCGCAGGCTGCCTTACCGGAAATGCGGCAAGCTGATCGTCGCGACGCGGAAGAGCGAGTTTGCCGAACTCCACGGCATCGCGAAGCGCGCACCGGAGGCCGGGGTGCACGACCTGCGCGAACTGACGAAGCGCGAGGCGCTGGAAATGGAACCGGCGCTCCGGGTGGAGGCGGCACTGCTCTCCCCCTCCACCGGAATCTTCGATGCGCATGCCTATATGCTGAGCCTGCAGGGCGATTTCGAGGATGCGGGCGGCGTGATCGCCTTTCACTCGACGGCGACCAGGATTGGAAGGGAAAAACCCGGTTTTGCCGTCCATGTAGAGGGCGCAGAGCCAATGAAACTCCGTTCACGGATGGTTGTGAACGCAGCCGGGCTCTGGGCGCCCGCGCTGGCCGGACAGATCGAAGGCCTCGATCCCTGGGACAGGCCTCCCGCCTATTTCGCCAAGGGAAACTATTTTTCGCTGACGGGACGCGCGCCCTTCTCAAGACTGATCTATCCAGTGCCCGAGGAAGCCGGGCTTGGTATTCACCTCACATTCGATATGGGCGGTCAGGCGCGCTTCGGACCTGATGTCGAATGGATCGACGTCCCCGAAGGAACGGAACCGGACTACGCGGTCGACCCGTCGCGCGCGGCGCTCTTTTACGACGCGATCCGCCGCTATTGGCCGGGACTGAAGGACGACGCGCTTGCTCCCGCCTATTCGGGCCTGCGCCCGAAGACGAACGCGCCCGGCGAGACGGCGGCCGACTTCATCGTTTCAGGGCCGGAGGCGCATGGGCTGCCCGGCCTCGTCAATCTCTTCGGGATCGAGAGCCCGGGGCTGACGGCATCGCTGGCGATTGCGGAAATGGTGAAGGAGATGGTGGAGGAGTAGGCCTGCCCTGCCTCTCAACCGTCATGACCCGCCCACCGTGATTTCAAAGAAGGGCGGGCCATCCACGTCTTTTTCTTCTTGCGTTGCAGCCAGGACGTCGATGGCCCGGACAAGCCCACTGCTGTCCGGTTTAAATTTTTCCGGGGCGGTCCAAGACTTTGACTTTGCGAGAGAAACGTTCGTT
>JACIYQ010000102.1 GCA_014359855.1 Parvibaculum sp. | reverse complement strand
CCTCACTCTCGTGAGAGAAGGCATGCGTCATGCGCGGCTTGAAGGCTTTGGAAGCTGGGCCGCGCGGCTCGAGGGATTGACGATTTGACATCGCGCGAGGAAACGATCCGCGCCTTCCTCAAGGAAGCGGGCTGGGATGAGGCGGAGCGCCGTCCGCTCGCGGGCGATGCGTCCACGCGTCGTTACGAGCGCCTGTCGCTTGGCGGCCGCCCCGCCGTGCTCATGGATTGGCCCGCCGGTCCCGACGCGCCGGTCAGCGGCACGCACGCCGCCTACAGCCGCATCGCGCATCTCGCCGAAGACGTCCGGCCCTTCGTCGCCGTCGGCGAGCATCTGCGCGGCCTCGGTCTCGCCGCGCCGGAAATCTACGCGCGCGACCTCGATCAAGGGCTTCTGCTGCTCGAAGATCTCGGCGACCATGTCTATGGCGCGCTGATCGAGAAGGGTGAGGGGCCTTCCGGCGAAACGCTGGACGAGCTTTATCGCGCGGGCATCGAAACCCTGCTGCGTCTGCAATCCGTTCCCGCGCCGCTCGCGCTTCCCGTCGGCGATAGCGGTGCGGACCACATCGTCCCGCGCTTCGACGACAGCGTCTTCCGTGCCGAACTCGATGTCTTCCTCGATTGGTATTTTCCAGCCGTCCTTGGCCGCGAGGCAACGCCCGCGATGCGCGAGGAATATCACACTCTCTGGACATCGCTTCGCGTCCATGTGGATGCGGGCGTCGAAACGCTCTTCCTGCGCGATTATCACTCGCCCAACATGCTCTGGCTCGGGGCCGCGCCAGAGAACAGGAAAGGCGCCGCGCGCGTCGGCCTCATCGACTACCAGGATGCCTTGATCGGTAACCGCGCCTACGACGTCGTCTCCTTCCTTCAGGATGCACGCCGCGACGTGCCGGCGGAACGCGAACAGGCGATGCTCGCGCTTTATGTCGGTCGCGCCAGGGAAGAGCTTTCCCGTTTCGACGAGGAAGAGTTCCGCGCGTCCTACGCCGTTCTCGGCGCGGAACGCGCGCTGCGTCTCATCGGTCTCTGGCCGCGCCTGTTGAAGCGGGACGGCAAGCCGCAATACATGGCGCACATGCCACGCACCATGGATTATCTCTCGCGCAACCTCGCGCACCCCGCGCTGGCGCCGCTCCGCGTCTGGCTCGACGCGCACCTGCCGGACAGGACGTGAGGAGATGAAGATCAAACGCGCAATGGTCATGGCAGCGGGCAAGGGAACCCGCATGCGGCCGCTGACGGATACGATGCCGAAGCCGCTCGTGCCCTTCGCGGGAAAGCCGCTCATCGACCACGTGCTCGACCGTCTCGACGAAGCGGGCATCGAGGAAGCGGTGGTGAACGTCCATCACTTCGCGGACATGCTGGAAGCGCATCTCGCGGTTCGCGCGCGCGGCCCGCGTATCGTTCTTTCGGATGAGCGCGCCGAATTGCTCGACACCGGCGGCGGCACGAAGAAGGCTTTGTCTTTCCTCGGCGACGACCCCATCGTCACCTTCAATTCCGATTCCGTCTGGGTCGAGGGTCTCGGCTCCAATCTCCGCAACCTCATCGACGCCTTCGATCCGGAGCGCATGGATGCGCTGCTGATGATCGCGGACGCCGCCCGCACCATCGGCTATGTCGGCCGCGGCGACTTCACCATGGACCCGGTCGGCGCACTCGCCCGCCGCGTTCCCGCCACCACCGCGCCTTTCGTCTTCGCGGGCGTCCAGGTGGTCTCTCCCGCGCTCTTCGCGGAGGGACCGGACGGCCCCTTCTCGACCAATCTCATCTGGGACCGGCTGATCGAAAAAGGCCGCCTTTTCGGCCACCGCATGACGGGCGTCTGGATGCATGTCGGCGCCCCGGACGATCTTGCCGAGGCGGAAGCCTTCCTGCGGGATTTGTGATCCCATTTCCGCTCTCCGTCGCGCTACCATGGCGTCCATGAGAGCCGATTCCCTGACACTCTTCACCATGCCGCCCGGCACGCCGTTTCTCGAACGGCTGGCACAGGCGCTCGTCGCCGATTCGTCTCTTGGCGGGCGCTTTCAGGGATCGCCGGCTCTCGCCGATTTCACGATCCTGCTGCCGACACGCCGCGCCGTTCGCGCGCTTGGCGATGCGTTTCTCCGTGCGGGCGACGGCGCCGCGATGTTGCTTCCCTCGATCCGCGCGCTGGGCGATGTCGATGAGGAGGAACTCGTGCTCGATCCGGCGGGCCTCGGTGCCGAGGCGCTTGATCTGCCGCCGGCGATGCCCGCTCTCGAACGCCAGTTGCGTCTTGCGCGCATGATCGCCGCTGAAAGCGGCGACGGCGAGGTGCGCGAGCTTGCGCTCGCCGCCGATCTCGGCCGCTTCCTCGATATGGTGCTCACAGAGGGCGCGGACATGAGCGCGCTCGCCGCGCTCGTGCCGCAGGAGTTCGCCGATCACTGGCAGATCACGCTCGACTTCCTGAAGGTGCTGACCTTGCGCTGGCCGGACGAACTTGAGCGGCTCGGGTTCATGGAACAGGCGGAGCGCCGCAACCGTCTCCTTCGCGCGCAGGCAGCCGCGTGGCGAGCAGCACCACCCGCGGGGCCCGTCATTGCGGCGGGATCGACAGGTTCGATCCCCGCCACCGCCGAACTTCTCCACGCCGTTGCGCGCTTGCCTCGCGGCGCCGTCGTGCTGCCGGGCCTCGATCTCGATCTCGACGAGGAAAGCTGGAACGCCATCGGAGATCCCGGCACGGCCTCCCATCCGCAATACGGCATGAAGAAACTTCTGGCCCACCTTCGCGCCACGCGTGCCGATGTCGAGCCATGGCCGGGCTCTGCACGGTCGGCAGGCGCCGCCGCGCGCGCGCGAATTCTCTCCGAGGCGTTGCGTCCCGCCGAGACGACGGAAAAATGGCTTTCCCGTCTTGCCGCGCTGAAAGATCAGGCCACCGAAGGACTTGACGGCCTTTCGATGATTGAAGCGCCGGGCGAACGCGATGAAGCGGGCGCCATCGCGCTTCTGATGCGTGAAGTGCTCGAAGCGCCCGGCAGGACGGCAGCTCTGGTCACGCCGGACAGGAAGCTCGCCCGCCGCGTCGCGATGGAACTTCGCCGATGGAATGTTGAGGTGAATGATTCCGGTGGCGAGCCGCTGAGAAACACGGCGCCCGTTGCCTTCCTCCGCCTTGTCGCGCAAATGGTCGCCGAAGATTTCGCGCCCGTGCCCTTGCTTGCCTGCTTGAAACATCCGCTTGCGGCGGCGGGCGGCGCGCCCGGTGTCTTCCGCGCCGAAGTGCGGATGCTCGAAAACCAGCTTCTTCGCGGCCCGCGTCCCGCGCCGGGTATCGGCGGCCTTCGCGCAGCCAGCCGCGCGCTGGAGGCCGATACCGCAGGCGCGGTGTCTGCCGCCCCTCTCGAAAAACTCATTACGAAGATCGAAACCTGCGCCGCGCCGCTCGTCGAGGCGATGAAGGAACGCGGAGAGGCATCGCGTTTCGTTCTCGCACATATAGCCGCCGCCGAGCGGTTTGCCGCAACGGCGCAAGAGCAAGGCCCGGAGCGCTTGTGGAAGGGCGAGGCGGGGGAGGCGGCATCCGCTTTCGTCCGTGAGCTGATCGAAGCGGCGCCCTGCTTCGGCACTCTCGACCCCGGCGCCTATGTCTTCTTCTTCGATGAGCTTGCCGGCGCCCGCGTCCTTCGCCCTCGCTGGGGCGCGCATCCGCGGCTCTTCATCTGGGGCCCGCTCGAAGCCCGCCTTCAGCATGCGGATCGCATGATCCTCGGCGGTCTCAACGAAGGCACCTGGCCGGCGGAAGCGAACATCGATCCCTGGCTCAACCGGCCGATGCGAGCCGCCATGGGCCTTGAGCCGCCGGAACGCCGCATCGGCCTTTCGGCGCATGACTTTGCGGAAGGTGCCGCCGCGCCAGAGGCCATTCTGACGCGCGCGCTGAAGGTCGAAGGCGCCCCCACCGTCGCATCGCGCTGGTGGCTTCGCCTTGAAAGC
>JACIYQ010000101.1 GCA_014359855.1 Parvibaculum sp. | reverse complement strand
GGCGGGCAGGAGCGCCGGATCTGGAAATATCTCTTCGAGATATTCGATGATGGCGGAAGATTGCGTGATGACCGCGCCCTTGTGTTCGAGCGTCGGCACGAGCCCCTGCGGATTGAGCCTGAGATAGCTTTCGGATTTCTGCTCGCTCGCCGGGCCGATATTCACCGGCACATAATCGTAGTCGAGCCCCTTCAGCGCCAGCGCGATGCGCACGCGATGGCCCGCTGAATTGCGGAAGAAATTGTGCAGGCGAAGTTCGGCCATGGGGAGACCTCCTTCTAGAACACCTCCGGCCGGAAGCTCGTCGGCGCCGGGTCGATCACCACCGCGCCGCCCGGCCTTATTTCGAGCACGGCGAGGCCGCGCTCCGTGCCGCCATCCGGCAGGAAGCGGAAAATCCCGTCGACGCCCGCAAAGCCGTCCGGATTGGTCAGCGCTTCCTGCGTGAAGCGTTCGCTCTCGGGCAGGGTCGAAAGCGCAATGGCGAGGCTCACCGCGTCGTAGCCGAGACTGGCGATGCGGGGCGGCGTCGTGCCATAGGCGCGGCGGTAGCGCGTGAGGAACTGTTCATGGCCTTCGGGTGGCGGCGCTGGATACCAGGCGCCGTTGAGCGGCGGCTCGCGCGCGAGCGAGGGATCGTCCCAGAGCCCGGTGCCGAGAAATTTCACATCGCGCGGATCGACGTCGTAATAAGGCAGCAGCGGCGCCAGCGACTTGAGCTCCGATCCGCCCTCGGGCAGCAGCAGCGCGTGATAGTTGCCGCCGCCGTAAGCGCGCGCGACGCGCTCCGCCGGTTCGTACATGCCTTGCGCGCTCGAAGGATAGCTCGCGCTCGCCACCACTTCGCCGGCCCGCGACGACACCGCGCTCTGGAAGGCTGCGCGCACGCGCTCGCCATAGGTGCCCTGCGGATAAAGCGCCGCATAGCGTGTGATCCCCTGCAGCGTCGCATAATCGACGATGCGCTCCACATCCTGATCGAGCGGGAAGGAAAGGAGATGGACATTCTGGCCGCCGACCGACGTGTCGGAGGAGAAGGCGACGACAGGCACGTTGACCTGCGCCGCAAGCGGCCCGACAGCGGTCACTTCCTCCGCGAAAAGCGGTCCGAGGATCAGGTCCGCGCCCGCATCGAGCGCATCGCGCGCGGCGCGTCTGGCGCCGTCGGCCGTGCCGCCGGTGGCCTTCGGCATCAGCAGGATGTTGTCGCGGTCGAATTCGAACAGTGCGAGCTGCGCCGCATTGAAAAGCGCGTTCGACAGCGTGCGCACATTCTCGCGCGGCGCATTGAACGGCAGCAGCAGGGCAACCCGGATCGGCCTCTCGCCCGCCATATAGGCCGGCATGTAGAAGCGCGACGGGTCGCGCCCATAGGAGGGCGGCGGCGTCACCGGCGGCGGAGTCACCTCCACTTTCGGCGGCGGCGTCACCTGGGGTGGCGGCGCTGGCCGGCGGTCGGTCCCGCAGGCGGCGAGCGCCAGGGCGAAACCGAAAAGGAGCGCCACCTTCGTGGCGTTCTTGATGCCGAAGCAGGCGGAGCGGGCGGCTGTTCTCACCGGATTTTCCTGAGCAGGGACGCGGAAACGGACGAGTGCGGAGGGTACTGTCCGGCCTGCGTCAAGTAAACCGGCGTTGCCAAACGCGGTTACCGGGGTCAAGGTCCAGCCATGACGCCAGATACGACACCAGACAAGACAAAAACCCGCCTCTCCGCGGGCCTTGCGCCCGGCCTTTATGTGACCGCGACGCCCATCGGCAATGCGCGCGACATCACGCTGCGCGCGCTCGATGTGCTGGCCCGCGCCGACCTCGTCCTCTGCGAGGATACGCGGGTGACGGCAAAGCTCTTTGCGATCCACGGGATTTCCGCGAAGACCGCGCCCTATCACGACCACAACGCAGCCGAGATGCGTCCGCGCGTGCTGAAACGCCTCGAAGCGGGCGAGGCGATCGCGCTCGTCTCCGATGCGGGCACGCCGCTCGTCTCCGATCCGGGCCTGAAGCTCGTGCGCGAGGCGCTGGAAGCGGGCCACAATGTGACGGCGCTGCCGGGCGCCTCCTCCGTCCTCGCGGCGCTGACGCTGGCGGGGCTCCCGACCGACCGATTCTTCTTTGCGGGCTTCCTGTCCGCGAAACAGGAGGCGCGGCGCAAGGATCTCGCCGAACTCGCCGCCATTCCCGCGACCCTCGTCTTCCTTGAAAGCGCGAACCGCCTCGAAGCCGCGCTCGCCGACATGGCCTCGGCGCTCGGACCCCGCGAAGCGGCGGTCGCGCGCGAGCTCACCAAGAAATTCGAGGAAGTGCGGCGGGGACCGTTGGGCGATCTTGCCGCGCATTATGCCGAGGCGGGGCCGCCCAAAGGCGAAATCGTTATCGTCGTCGGCCCGCCCGAAAAGCGCGTCGCGCTCTGTGCGCATGAGATCGACGCCATGCTCGAAAACGCGCTCGCCCGCACCTCGCTGAAGGATGCGGTCGCCGAAATCGTCTCGATGACGGGCCTTCCGCGCCGCGAGATCTATGCCCGCGCGCTTGAACTTTCGGGTGCGAAATAGTGAGCCGCACGGCATGAGCAGGCGGGGCGATGCCGCGACGGGCCGCGCGGCCTATCGCTCGGGCCTGCGCGCCGAGGCGCTGGCCGCCATCCTTCTCCGCCTCAAGGGCTACCGCATTCTGGCGCGCCGGCTGAAGACGCCCGCGGGCGAAATCGACATGGTGGTGCGCCGGGGCTCGAGCCTCGCCATCGTCGAGGTGAAGGCGAGGGGAACGGGCGATGCCGTGGAGGCGATCCTGCCTCGCCAGCAGCGCCGCCTGGAGCGCGCCGCCGCGCATTTTCTCGGCCGCAACCCGCACCTCGCCGGTCTCGATATCCGCTTCGATGTGGTCCTCGTCGCGCCGCGCCGCCTGCCGCGTCATCTCGCCGACGCCTGGCGGCCATAATCTCGCCGCAGCTTCAAGGTCATTCTCCGCGGCGAATTCGATTATGGGGATTGGACCATGCGGAAGTTTCTCGCGATACGTGCCGTTGCGCTGCTTGCTCCTGTGGCGCTTGCGCTGGGCGGCTGCGTGCCTCTCGTTGCGGGTGCGGGCGGTGCGGCGGCGGTCGGCGCCTCCCAGGATCGCGGCCTCGAACAGGCGGTCGACGACAATGAAATCGCCTTCGAAATAAACCGGAAGCTGCTCGCGCAGCATTCGAACCTCTATTCCGGCGTCTCGACGCAGGTGCGAAAGGGCCGCGTGCTTCTCACCGGCCGCGTCCCCGCGCAGGAAGACCGTATCGCCGTCACCCGCCTCGTCTGGTCGATCGGCGGCGTGAAGGAAGTCATCAACGAGCTCAATACCGGCAAGGAAGGCAGCTTCTCGCAATCGGTGAGCGACACGACGATCTCCACCAAGCTTCGCGCCCGCCTCACAGGCGACAAGAATGTCAGCGGCATCAACTACTCGATCGAGACGGTGGATGGCGTGGTCTATCTCATGGGAACCGCGCTCGACCGGACCGAACTCGACCGCGTCATCGCGCATGCGCGCGACATCAAGGGCGTGCGCAACGTCGTCTCCTATGTCGAAGTGAAGAGGCAGGGCTGAGATTTTCCCATTTCGGCGCTTGCCGCCTTTCTCCGTTCCGCGCCATGATGCCTGTCATGGCGGGACAGGAAAAACAGTGGGAACGCGAATTGCGC
The DNA here is from genome assembly GCA_014359855.1 of Parvibaculum sp. Taxonomy (GTDB): domain Bacteria; phylum Pseudomonadota; class Alphaproteobacteria; order Parvibaculales; family Parvibaculaceae; genus Parvibaculum. Next base: position 8,557 of record JACIYQ010000101.1, on the reverse strand, counting down.
GCGGCGGGCGAGACGCCCGACGCCGGTCTCGACATCGCGCATCTCGCGCTGCTGCTCGCCGCCTGCGACCGGCCGGGCGTGTCTCTCGATCCCTACCACGCACATCTCGATGAACTCGCGGACGCCGCGCGCAAGGCGCTGGATGAAAATGCGCACCCGCCCTGCAGCGTGGTCGCGGGCATTCTCTCCGGCGTCATCTCCGGCCGCTTCCGCTATCTCGGCGATGCGGAAACCTACGACGATCCGAAGAACGCCAATCTTGCGCATGTGATCGACCGGCGGAAAGGCCTGCCCGTCACACTCGGCATTCTCTATCTCCATGTCGGCGCGAAGCTCGGTCTCGACCTTGCGGGGCTCAATTTTCCCGGCCACTTTGTGCTGCGCCTGCGGGCCGACGGCGAGGCCGTCGTGATCGATCCCTTCAATGGCGGCCAGCCGCTTTCCTCTGCCGGCCTGCTCTCGCTCTTGCGCGGTGTCGAGGGGCCGGAGGCGCGTCTGACACCCGATGCCTGCGCGGAGGTCGGTCCGCGCGACATCCTGCTTCGCCTCGAAAACAACATTCTGAGCCGCGCCATCAGGGGCGGCGACTTCGCCCGTGCCCGCGAGGTCGTGACGCGCATGATCTGGCTTGCGCCGCACCGTGCGGGCCTGCGCTTCGAGCTCGGCCGCCTCGAGGTCCATGCGGGCCACATGGGTGCCGCGGCGGACGCCTTCGAGACCTGCAAGGACCTCGCCGCCGATATCGGCGAAACGCGGATCGCGGGCATGGCCGAGGAGGCGTTGCGCCGCCTTCGCACGCGGCTCAACTGACCGCCGGTTTTTTTACTCGCAAAGCCGCGCGTCTCCCCCCATCTTTCCCCGGAACCAGAGAACCGGCGCCGAAAGGCGGCCCCGCCAGAATGAGAAGAACATGAGCCTTTCCGTCGCCATCCAGATGGACCCCATCCAGCACATCGACATCAACGCGGATTCGACTTTCGCCCTGGGACTGGAAGCACAGTCGCGCGGCCACAGTCTTTTCTATTACGAGCCGCACGACCTCTCGATGCGCGACGGCCGCGTCTATGCGCAGATGCGCCCGCTCACGCTGCGCCGCGAGATCGGCAATCATTCCACGCTCGGCAGTCTGGAAAAGATCTATCTGGAGGATGTGGACGTGGTGCTGATGCGCCAGGACCCGCCCTTCGACATGAGCTACATCACGGCGACGCATCTTCTCGAAACCGTGCATCCGAAGACGCTCGTCGTGAACGACCCGGCGGAAGTCCGCAACGCGCCGGAAAAGCTTTTCGCCGTGCGCTTCAGGGGGTTGCTCCCCCCGACCCTCATCAGCCGCGATCCGGGCGAAATCCGCGCCTTCCGCAAGGAGTTCGGCGACATCATCGTGAAGCCGCTTTTCGGCAATGGCGGCATGGGCGTCTTCCGCATTCGCGACGGCGACGAAAATCTCGCCTCGCTCCTCGAAATGTTCGGCCAGATGAACCGCGAACCGGTCATCGTGCAGAAATATCTCCCCGAGGTCCGCCAGGGCGACAAGCGCATCATCCTTGTCGACGGGAAACCCGTCGGCGCGATCAATCGCGTGCCGACGGAAGGCGAGGCGCGCTCCAACATGCATGTCGGCGGCCGCCCGGAAAAATGGATGCTGACGAAGCGCGAACAGGAGATCTGCGACATCATCGGCCCCGAGCTCAAGGCGCGCGGCCTGATTTTCGTCGGCATCGACGTGATCGGCGACTATCTCACCGAGATCAACGTCACCTCGCCGACCGGCATCCAGGAGATCGACCGCTTCGACAACGCCAATCTCGCCGGCCTCGTCTGGGACGCCATCGAGGCGCGGCGCTAGGCACTTTCCGGCGGCAGAAAAATCACGTCCTCGAACTCGCGGCTCGTTTCGTTGAAATGCCGCTTGAGCTCCGTATAGCTGATAGGACGGAGCCGCTCGATGTTCCGGTCGACGATCAGCATCGAATATCCGGCTTCCTCGAAGAAGCGGAGCAGCTCCTCGTGCGAGTCGCCGATCGCCGCAAGCGCCTTCGGCGCCACCTCGCAAAGGATGACAGGTTTGTCGCGCAGGATCGTTTTTCGCGCGCCGGAGATGAGCTGCCACTCATAGCCTTGCGTGTCGCTCTTCAACATGTCGAGCTTGCGGCCAGCGCATCGCTTCTCGATATAATCGTCGAGAGCGTAGACGGGCACCGAAATCTTCGCCCCCTCTTTCCAGATGAGGTTGGGATTGAAGCTGTGTCCCCCTGGGTTGGCCTCGTCGGTGATGAGGTCCATCGTGCCGCTCGCCGCGGCAAGCCCCGCCTGTTCGGCCACGACATTCCCGGTCGCGAGGAGGGCGACGTTTGATTGGAGAAGTGCGTAGTTCTTCGGGAAGGGTTCGAAGGCGGCAACGAGGCCCCCCGGGCCGGCGATGCCCGATGCGACGAGCGCGTAGTGACCGAAATTGGCCCCCGCGTCGACGACGAAGGCCCCCGGTTTCAGGCGGCTGATGAAGAACGCCGTTTCCGCCGGCTCCCAATAGCCGCGCCGCAACACGACGCGCGTCAGCGTGCCTTTCGTCGGGTGCACCCAGAGCCGGTAATGCGGCAACCGCATGATGAAGGGTGCCGACGGCCGGATAAGGTAGAAGAGGACGCGCCAGATGCCCGCGAGCAGACGGCTCTCCCCGATACGCTCGGTCGGAAAGTACCGCGCGATGGCGGCGAAAATGAAGTCGCGCAACGAAGCCCCCGGCATTCTCAACGGCGCGGAGAACGCGCCGGCTGCGTGGGACCATAAGGCGAGTTAACTTGACTGTCCACGCCGGGGCGTCCGTTTTTGCCGATCCGCCAAATACGGCTAGTCTTGACCGGTTATTGCGGGGGAGGTCTTCATGCGGATGAACGGCTTGAGATACGGTATCGCGGCAGCCGCCGCGCTTTTGCTGCTGGCGGCGCTCTGGACGTTCCGCCCCGCCTTTTCCCCCTCCGCGCCCGAACGCTCGCCGGAGGAAATCGCCGCCGACATTCACCGCACCGCCATCGTCATCGACACCCATGTCGATATCCCGAGCTTCTTCGGCACGGAGAAATACGATCCGGGCCTGCGCGGCGCTCCCCCCATCCAGGTCGATCTGCCGCGCATGCGCGAAGGCGGCCTCGATGCCGTCTTCTTCATCGTCTATGTCGGCCAGACGGAGCGCGGACCCGTCGGCTATGCGCAGGCTGCCTCCGAGGCGCTGGCGAAATTCGCCGCCATCCGCCGCATGACGGATGTTCAGTATAAGGATGAAATCGGCCTGGCGCTCACCGCCGCCGATGTCCGCGCGCTGCACGCAGAGAGAAAGCGCATCGCGCTCATCGGCATCGAGAACGGTTATTCGATTGCGAAGAACCCGGCGCTTCTCGACTTCTATTACGATCTCGGCGCGCGCTATTTCGGCCTTGTCCATAACGGCCACAACGATCTTGCCGACAGCGCCCAACCGCAGGAAAAATTCGCCGACAGGCCGAACGAGGAGGGCGGCGAACATGGCGGCCTTTCCGCGCTTGGCCGCGAGGCGGTTGCCCGCGCCAACGATCTGGGGCTCATGGTCGATGTCTCCCATGCCTCGCGCGCCGCGACGATGGCCGCGATCGAGGCCTCGCGTGCCCCAGTCATCGCCTCGCATTCGGCGGTGAAATCGGTGCATGACCACCCGCGCAATCTCTCTGGCGAGGAAATGAAGGCGCTCGCCGCGAAGGGTGGCGTCGTCCAGATCGTCGCCTTCGACGAATATCTCCACCCCGTGCCGGACGAGAAAATGGCGGCGCGCCGCGAGCTCGCCGTCTCGCTCGGCTTCACGAGCCTCGACGCGGTCTTCGCGGCGGACGAGGCGGCGAAGGCGAAATTCGCCGAGGGCCTCGCCGAACTTGACCGCAAATATCCGCGCGCCACCGTCGCCGTCCTTGCCGATCATGTCGGCTATGCGGTGCGGCTCGTCGGCATCGACCATGTCGGCATCGCCTCCGACTTCCAGGGCGGCGGCGGCATCGAGGGCTGGTCGCATGCGGGTGAGACCGCCAATGTGACGGCGGAACTCGTGCGCCGCGGCTATTCGGAAGAAGAGATCGTGAAGCTCTGGGGCGGCAACCTGCTGCGCGTCATGGAAGACGTCGAAAAGGCCCGCAAGGCACGATAGGCCGCACCCTTTCCCGATTGCCATTCCCCATGCGCTCGTCTATTCCTCTTGATAATCACTCGCAAGAAAGAGGAAGCAGGTCGTGGCAGACCCCCGGGAAGAATCGAAGAATCTGAGGCTCGACACCAATGACGAAGCCCGCGGCCTCGCCGAGACGCTGCTGCGGACCTGCTGTTATGGCGCGCTTGCCTGGGCGGAGCCGGGCACCGGCCAGCCCCTCATCTCCCGCGTCGGCTGCGCGCCCGATATCGACGCCACGATCTTCTTCCCGGCCTCCGCCCTTTCCGCGCATACGAAGGCGCTGGCTCGGGACGCGCGCTGCTCGCTGCTCATCGGCGAGCCCGGCAAGGGCGATCCTCTCGCCTATCCCCGCCTCTCGCTTGCCGCCCGCGTCGCTCGTGTCGGGAAGGACGGCGATGCCTATGCGGGGCTTCGCCGCCGCTATCTCGCGCGTCATCCGAAAGCCGGGATCTATCTCGACCTGCCGGACTTCGCCTTCTACAGGCTCGACTGCGAGCGCGCCTTTCTGAACGGCGGCTTCGGCAAGGCTTTCGATCTCGCCGCCGGCGACATGTTCCTTCCCCGCGACGAACTGGCCGCCGAACTCGCAAAGGCCGAGGAAGGCATCGTCTCCCACATGAATGAGGATCATGCCGAGGCCGTCGGCCTTTACGCGACGGTGCTGGCAAAAGCCGGGCCCGGCCATTGGCGCATCGTCTCCCTCGATCCGCGCGGCCTCGATCTCGCGGCCGGCCAGCGCCTCATCCGGCTGAATTTCGCAAAGCCGCTGGCATCGGCGGCCGAAATCCGGCCTGTCCTTGTCGAGATGGCGAAAGAGGCCCGCGCGATGCAGGCGGGCTGAAGAACAAAAGGTATTTCCGGAAATTGATCGGGCGCAATGCACCCGATGCCTCTTCGTGTTCGTTTGGCATTCGGAATCGGAAACAGGAAAGGGACGACAATGAAACCGGCACATTTCCTTCTTATGGCATTCCTCGCCGGCGCTCTCGTTGCAGGGCCCGCCTTCGCGCAGAAGGACGGCGTACCCCGGCAGGGCTGGGGCCCGGGCATGATGATGGGCCAGGACGGCAGCATGATGGGCGGCATGATGGGCTCCGGCATGATGGGCCGGTCCGGAATGATGGGCGGCTCGGGCATGATGGGCTCGGGCATGATGGGCGGCGGCTGCGGCATGATGGCGGGTGGCTTTGCCGCCGATGGAGAGCTCGACACCTATGTCGATGGCCGCGTCGCCTTCCTCGAGGCGGAACTCGGCATTACGCAGGATCAGCAGGGCGTCTGGAAAGACTATGCCGACGCGCTGCGGTCGAATGCGGATGTGATGGTGGCGATGCATGGCAGGATGCGTGACGCCGTGGGAGGGCAGGACACCGCGCCCACCGCCTGGCTTGATCTTCACATCGAGATGATGAAGTCGCGTCTCGCCGCTCTCGAGGCGCTCAAGCCCGCGACCGGGGCGCTCTACGTCGCGCTCACGCCGGAACAGAAGCAGAAGGCGAACCGTCTCCTGCCGGCCATGGGCTGCATGTAATCCCCCGCGCCGGGGCGGCCGAGAGCGCTGCGGGCGGCTGGTTTGAAATCACTCCGGCCGCTCGACCGGCGTCGACTGCGAGTTCCTTGACGGCAGGCTGGCCTTCGAAGGCGTCGCGGTCGAACCCATCGGCCCCGGCTCCTCCGGGGGCGCGCCGATATCGCAGCCCGCGAGCAGCACGCCGGTGGCGATCGGAATGGCGGCAAGCGCCGGTATTGTCCGTCTCATGTCGTCATTCCCTTTCATGCACCCCGCTTGACATAACGCCACGTCAGCCATGCCGTTCCCACGCATTCTCATCTCGTGTTCCCACTTCGTTCTTGACCTTTCCGGCGTGTGAGCTAGCCTTTCCGTAATCCGCCCTCCGCTCGGGGCAGGGCGGGAAGGGGGGCTCGTTCATGGTCGCGCATATCGAAACGGTGGCCTTTCAGGGCGTCGAGGCGCGGCCTGTCGACGTGCAGGTCCACATAGCGGGCGGCGTCGTCGGCTTCGCGGTGGTCGGCCTCGGCGACAAGGCGGTCGCCGAAAGCCGCGAGCGGGTCCGCGCCGCCCTGCAGGCGATTGGCCTCGGCCTCCCCGCAAAGCGCATCACCGTCAATCTCGCCCCCGCCGACATGCCCAAGGAAGGCAGCCATTACGACCTGCCGATCGCGCTCGGTCTCCTCGTCGCCATGGGCGTACTGCCGCCGCAGGAGCTTGAGCGCTTCGTCGTCATCGGCGAACTCTCGCTCGACGGCGGCATCGACCCCGTCGCCGGCACGCTGCCCGCCGCCATCGCCGCCAATGCGCGTGGCAAGGGCCTCATCTGCCCCCATGCCTGTGGGCCGGAAGCCGCCTGGGCGGGCATGGGCGAAGACAATCCGGGCGGCGTCCTCGCGCCGCGCTCGATCATCGCCCTGGTAAACCACTTTCGCGGCACGCAGGTTCTCTCCGAGCCCGAGCCCATGAAGGCGGTCGAAGCCGCCGCCGTCCCCGATCTCCGCGACATCAAGGGCCAGGAAACGGCGAAGCGGGCGCTCGAAGTCGCCGCCGCCGGCGGCCACAACATGCTGATGGTCGGCCCGCCCGGCTCGGGCAAGTCGATGCTCGCCGCCCGCCTTCCCGGCATCCTGCCGCCGCTCACACCGCGCGAAATGCTCGAAACCTCGATGGTCGCCTCGCTGGCGGGCGAGCTCCACCGCACCGGCGTCTCCCGCCGACGGCCCTATCGCGCGCCGCATCATTCGGCCTCCATGCCCGCCCTTATCGGCGGCGGCCTGCGCGTCAAGCCCGGCGAGGTCTCGCTCGCCCATCGCGGCGTGCTCTTTCTGGATGAACTGCCGGAATTCCCCCGTCAGGTGCTCGACAGCCTGCGCCAGCCGCTCGAAACCGGCGAGGCGGTGGTTGCTCGCGCCAATGCGCATGTCACCTTTCCCGCCCGCTTCCAGCTCGTAGCCGCGATGAACCCCTGCCGCTGCGGCCATGCGGGCGATCTCGCCCGCGCCTGCCCGCGCGTGCCGCGCTGCGTCGCCGATTATCAGTCGAAGCTTTCCGGCCCCATGCTCGACCGCATCGACATCCATATCGAGGTGCCGCCCGTCGCCCATGCCGATCTCGCGCTGCCGCCGCCCGCCGAAGGCTCGGCGGAGGTCGCCGCCCGCGTCGCCGCCGCCCGAGACATCCAGGAGGCGCGCTTCGCCGCTCATGTCGGCCCCAATTCCATGCTGCTGAACGCCCATGTCGAGGGCGAATTGCTGGACCGCATCGCCGCGCCCGACGATGCGGGCCGCCTCCTCCTCGCCGAGGCCGCCGAGCGCATGGGCCTCACGGCGCGCGGCTATCACCGCGTGCTGCGCGTCGCCCGCACCCTTGCCGATCTCGAAGGATCGGAGGGCGTCCGCCGCATCCATGTCGCCGAGGCGCTTGCCTATCGCGAAACGGTTGCCGGAAGGCTGGGCGCTGCGGCCTGAGCGAAAGCCGCGCCCTGCCTCCCGTTAACCCTTTCCCCTAACCCTTTCTCAACCACGGCAAGGGCAGATTGACGGGCAAAATCGCCCCCATGGCGTAATCAGGTCGCGCATCCGGGAAATGCCCTTCATGTCCCTGTTCCCTCTCGAACAGACACCGCTCATTCTTTTCGGTCTCGCGGCCGTGCTGCTGCTCGGCCTCGAAGCCTGGCGCCGCGCCGCCACGCGCGCCCGCGCGCTGCGCTCGGAAATCGAGATCCTGCAGACCCGCATCGAAACCCTGCGCGACGAGAAATGGGCGATCGCCGAGCGTGAGGAGCGTTACCGCGATCTCGTCCGTGCGCAGGGCGACATCATCCTCCGCAAGGATATCCAGGGCCGCCTGAGCTATGTGAACGACGTCTTCTGCGACACGTTCGGTCTCGCGCGCCCCGACGTGATCGGCCGCCCCTTCCTGCCCGAACTTCCCGAGGGCCAGCGCCCGCGCATGCTCGCCTCCTTCGCCGGCCTCGCAACGCCACCCTGCCGCATCCGCTACGACGAACGCGCGATCACGACGCGCGGTCCCCGCTGGTTCGCCTGGGAAGAATTCGCGATCCGCGACGAGGACGGCAAGCTCATCGAGATTCAGGCCGTCGCCCGCGACGTGACCGACCGCAAGGAAGCCGAGGAACGCCTCGCCGAGGCGCTCGCCCAGGCGAAGGACGCCAACCGCGCCAAGTCGCTCTTCCTCGCCACCATGAGCCATGAAATCCGTACACCGATGAATGGCGTCATCGGCATGACGAAGCTTCTCCTCGACACGCGGCTCGATCCCGCGCAGCGCTCCTATGCCGAGGCCGTGCGCGCGTCCGGCGAAGCGCTGCTCAACATCATCAACGACATTCT
>JACIYQ010000100.1 GCA_014359855.1 Parvibaculum sp. | reverse complement strand
GCCATGCGGCACCTCGACGATCACGTTGATGTCGTCCGGCGGGTTCTTGCCGATCGGGATGGCGTCGATACGCATTACTTTCCAACCCTCTTGTCGCGGGCCGCGAGCAGGCGCAGGCGCAGCGCATTGAGCTTGATGAAGCCTGCGGCATCCTTCTGGTCGTAGGCGCCGGCATCTTCCTCGAAGGTGACGTGCGCTTCCGAATAGAGCGAGTAGGGCGAGGAACGGCCGACGACGGTAGCCGAGCCCTTGTAGAGCTTCAGGCGCACGGTGCCCGTCACCATTTCCTGGCTCTTGTCGATCAGCGCCTGCAGCATCTCGCGCTCGGGGCTCCACCAGAAGCCGTTATAGATGAGCTCGGCATAGCGCGGCATGAGCTCGTCCTTCAGATGGGCGGCGCCGCGGTCGAGCGTGAGGCTTTCCATACCGCGATGGGCAGCGATGAGCACCGTGCCGCCCGGCGTTTCGTAGACGCCCCGCGATTTCATGCCGACATAGCGGTTCTCGACGAGGTCGAGACGGCCGATGCCGTTCGCGCCGCCAAGCTCGTTGAGCTTCGTCAGCAGCGTTGCCGGGCTCATCTTCACGCCGTCGATGGAAACCGCGTCGCCCTTCTCGAAGCCCACCTCGATATAGGTCGGCTTGTCGGGCGCTTCCTCCGGTGAGACGGAGCGGGAATAGACATATTCCGGTGCTTCCTCGGCCGGGTTTTCTAGCACCTTGCCTTCGGCGGAGATGTGGAGAAGGTTCGCGTCGACGGAGAAGGGCGCTTCGCCGCGCTTGTCCTTGGCGATCGGAATCTGATGCTTCTCGGCAAATTCGATCAGCTTCGTACGCGAGGTCAGGCCCCATTCTCGCCAGGGCGCGATTACCTTGAGGTCCGGATTGAGCGCGTAGTAGCCGAGCTCGAAGCGCACCTGGTCGTTGCCCTTGCCCGTCGCGCCATGGCAGACGGCGTCGGCGCCGGTTGCGGCGGCAATTTCGACCTGGCGCTTGGCGATCAAGGGACGGGCAATCGAGGTGCCGAGCAGGTAGACGCCTTCATAAAGCGCGTTCGCCCGGAACATCGGGAAGACATAGTCGCGCACGAAGGTCTCGCGCAGGTCCTCGATGTAGATTTCCTTGATGCCGAACATCTCGGCCTTCTTGCGCGCCGGCTCCAGTTCCTCGCCCTGGCCGAGATCGGCGGTGAAGGTCACCACCTCGCAGCCATAGGTTTCCTGAAGCCATTTCAGGATGACGGAGGTGTCGAGGCCGCCCGAATAGGCCAGCACCACCTTTTTCACGGATTTTCCGGCGCTCATGTCGTCACCTTATTGAGGGTCGATTTTGCGGCGCACTATAGGGAAATCCGCCCTTGCGGCAAGGGGAGGGGAGAGGGGCGCGACGAACCGGGCTTTGCCTGCCATAATCGACCGGCATGAGGCCAATTTCGGGGGTATCCCATGGATTCGTCGGTCGTTCTCCTCGTCCTGCTCGGGCTCGTGGCCATTGGCTTCTATGCCTGGTATGCGAGCCTCATCACGCGGCGGAACGAGGTTCGGGAGGCGATGGGCTTGATCGACGTGCAACTCCGGCAGCGCTTCGACCTGCTGCCCAACATTGTGGCCCTGGCGGCGAAGTTCATGACCCATGAAAAGGATCTGCTGGAGGGGCTGACGGCGCTGCGCGCCAGGGTGGCCGCTCCCTACGCAAAGGACGATCCGAGGGCCGTGGAAGAGCATCTCGATGCCTCCCGGAAGCTTGAGGCGGGCATGGCGCGGCTCTTCGCGGTCGCCGAGAACTACCCCGAGCTCCGCTCCGCCGAAACGGTGACGCGGGCTCAGGCGACATTCGAGGAGGTGGAGGGCAACATCGCCGCCGCTCGCCGCTTCTACAATTCGGCGGTGACGCGGCTCAACAATGCGGTCGAGATTTTCCCCGGCTCCGTGATCGCGCGGCTCGCGAATGTACAACCGTTCCACTTTTACGAGGTGGAAGACCCGGCGGCGCGCGAGCCTGTCGATGTCAACAAGCTGATGCCGTGAGGCCTTCATGACGCCGGGCACCGATTTCGACGGCTTCTTCGCACGCGAGATCGCGCCCTTCATCGAGAAAAAGGAAGCGGAGCGGAAACTTGTGGTCCGGCACGCGCTGTGGCGGGCCCTGCCGGTCATCGCGGCGGGGCTTCTTGCCTTCGCCGTTTCCTCGCAGGTCATCGAGAGCGAGGATGCGCGAGGCTTCGCCCTTTTCGGCAGCTTCGCCATCATGATCTTCGGTGCGCTGATGCTCACCTCCGTCATGACCTGGGGGCGGACATTCGCGGAAGAACTCTCGACAAAAATTTTCGGCCATTTCGGCTACCTCTATTCGCCCGAGGCGCCGGAGAACTTTCTCGCGCCCTTCAACCAGTGCAGCCTTCTCCCGGGCTATGACCGCGCTTCGACTGAAGATCATGTGCTGGGCGAGGCCGATGGTGTTCCCTTCGAGCTTGCGGAGGCGTTTCTTGAAAAGAAGGTGCGCCGCGACAAGCGCGACGAATACGATCTCGTCTTTCGGGGGCTCGTCGCGCGCTATGCCTTCCCGAAGCGTTTCGCGGGGCGCACGATCGTGCGCGGCGACAGGGGTTTTCTGAATGCCCTTGGTGATGCGGGTGCTGGAGGCGAAAGGGTTCATCTCGAGGACCCGCGTTTCGAAGAGAGATTCGACGTCTTCTCGAGCGATCAGGTGGAGGCGCGTTATCTGCTCACGCCGGCCTTCATGGAACGGCTCGTGCGGCTTGCCGATGCGAGCGACGGGCCGATGCAGGCCGCTTTTGACGGCAACGACCTCCTTCTCGTCATCGACGGGCGGCGCGGCTACTTCGCGCAACCTTCGCCGTGGAAGGATCTGCGCCAAAGCGATCACATCCGCACCTTCGTCGAGGACATCGCCTTCATCCGCGAGATCGCGGAGACGCTGAAGCTCGACGCCACGACGAAGGTGTGAGCGCGCAAGGCAGATTGCGCGGCAGGCTCTTTCCGCGCGCTGCGTTCTGCGGCAGGCTCGCGCATCCATTCCCGGAGGTTCCATGCAGGTCGAGTTCTGGTACGAGTTCGCAAGCACCTATTCATACCCGGCGGCGATGCGCGTCGAGCAGGCGGCGAAGGATGCGGGCGTGGGGCTCGTCTGGCGGCCTTTCCTGCTCGGGCCGATCTTCGGCGCGCAGGGCTGGAACGACAGTCCTTTCAACATCTATCCGGCTAAGGGCCGCTACATGTGGCGCGACATGGCGCGCATATGCGAAGCGCAGGGTCTCACGCTGAAGGAGCCTGTGCGTTTCCCGCAGAACGGGCTGAAAGCCGCGCGGTTTGCGCTGCTCGGGCAGGACGAGGATTGGGGACCGGAATTCACGCGCCGCGTCTATCTCGCGAATTTCGCCGGGCAGAAGGACATTTCCGACGAGGCGGTGCTTTCCGGCATTCTCGATGCGCTCGGTCTTGATGCGAGTGCCCTTCTCGCGCGCTCGAATGAAGAGGCGAACAAGGACAAGCTCAAAGCACAGACGGAAGAAGCGATTGCGAAGGGCATATTCGGCGCTCCGAGTTTCGTGGTGGGCGGCGAACTCTTCTGGGGCAATGACCGGCTCGACGCGGCGATCGATTGGGCGAAGCGCTAGTTCTTTCGGAAGCGCGCGGGGAGGTCGGCTTCAGGAATCAGCAGGTCGTCGGCGATGTCGAGCCAGACTTCCTCGATGAGTTCTGCCTTGCCCTCGCGTTGCGGAATGGCGCGATTGGGATCCTTCGAGTAGTCGGCGAAGGCCTTGTCACGCGCTTGCTTCGAGGGCCAGCGCGCATAGGCGACGAAGTCGCCATTCTCTGCGCGGTGCAGCCGCGAACCGCCGCCGCCATGGTCGCGCATGATGTCTTCAGTGATCTCGTGCCAGCGCCGCGCGAAGTATTCCTCGTCTCCGGGCGCGACCTTCCAGCGATAGATGGCGGCTTTCATACGTTCAAGCCTCCGTCTGCCCTTCCCTGAACCGCTCGCTCGCGCGCTTCTTCACCGTCTCGCTTTTGAGCTGTCCGCAGGCCGCCATGATGTCGCGGCCGCGCGGTGTGCGCACGGGGCTTGCATAGCCGGCGCGATTGACGAAGTCGGCGAATTTCTCGATCTGCGCCCAGTCGGAACATTCGTATGGGCTGCCCGGCCAGGGATTGAAGGGGATCAGGTTGATCTTCGCCGGGATGCCTTTCAGGAGCCGCACGAGTTCCTTCGCGTCTTCGATGCTGTCGTTCACGCCTTTCAGCATCACATATTCGAAGGTGATGCGGCGTGCGTTCGACACGCCGGGATAATTCCGGCAGGCGTCGAGCAATTCCCTGATCGGGTATTTCTTGTTCAAGGGCACCAGCTTGTTGCGCGTCTCGTCGTTCACGGCGTGAAGCGAGATCGCGAGCATGCAGCCGATTTCCTCGCCCGCCTTCTCGATCATCGGCACGACGCCGGAGGTCGAGAGCGTGATGCGGCGCTTGGAGAGCGACAGGCCTTCGCCGTCCGAGACGACTTCGAGCGCGTCGCGCACATTCTCGAAATTGTAGAGCGGCTCACCCATGCCCATCATCACGATATTGGTGATGAGGCGGTCTTCCGAGTTCCGTCCGCCGTCCGGCCATTCGCCGAGCGCGTCGCGCGCGATCAGAATCTGTCCGACGATTTCGCCCGCCGTGAGGTTGCGCACGAGCTTCTGCGTGCCGGTATGGCAGAAGGTGCAGGTGAGCGTGCAGCCGACCTGGGAGGAGACGCAGAGCGTGCCGCGTCCTTCTTCCGGAATGTAGACGGTCTCGATCTCAGGTCCCGGCACCCCCGGCACCGCGGAGGGAAGACGCAGCAGCCATTTCCGCGTGCCGTCGACCGATTTCTGCTCGGTCACGATGTCGAGGCGCGAAATGTCGAAGCTCTGTCCGAGCTTGTCCCGCAGCTCCTTCGACAAGGTCGTCATGCCGTCGAAACTCGTCAGCCCGCGATTGTAGATGCCGTTCCATATCTGGCCGGCGCGCATGCGCAGGTGCTTTTCAGGCAGGCCGAAATCCTTGAGCGCATCCATGAGTTGCGGCCGCGTGAGCCCGACAAGGCTCGGCTTTGCGCGCGGCGCGGCACCTGCGGGCGCGGCCTCGCGACTTTCATGCGCTATGTCGAGCGTGGTCATGTCGGTTCAACCGGTTCCCGGTCCTGAAAATACGCTTTGCCGCGCCTGCCGGAGCGGGCGCGGATCATCGCTTCTCATATCACAAAGGGCGCATTTGGCGCCAATCGGGGGGTTTCGGCCCCAAAGACCCTACTTGCAGGCGTCGTCGATCTTCTTGAGCGCAGCCGACGAGCCTTTGAGCGAATAGGTGTCGGTCGTCAGCGTGTCCCGCTCCGAAGTGCCCTTGATTTCCATGGAGCTGCCGGCCTTCAGCGCCTGCACCATCTTGCCCTCCTCGGAGGGGTTCTCGAGCCAGGCCCAGGAGCGATGCTCGCCGCCTTCCTTGACGCCGGAGAACATCTGGAACTTGTCGGTGCCAATGGTGGCGAAGGGCCGGCTCGTCGACTTGAAAGGGTAGCCGACGCGCATGCTGACTTCGTTTTTCGTCTTCCGCGCGGGGCGGTGCGTCACCATGAAATAGACGTCGCCCCGGCTCACGCCCGCGGGCAGCATCTTCACGGGCGTCGTCATGGCGTAGCACATGCGGTCGTTGCCCGAGCCATAGGTATAGGCCGACCAGTCGTCGTATTTGCCAAGGAGCTTCGGGGCGTCCTGGGCCTTGGCCCCGGCTGCGAAACTCGCCACCCCGAAAGTCAGGGCAAGCGCGGCAATGGCCATGGTGAGGACTGGGGGAAGGGTCTTGCGTCGCGGCATGGTCTCTCGTCTGCTCCGAATGGGCTCCGGTCGTCCGGGCCCAATGATCTCCAAGGTGGCCTGACCATAGCGGTCGGCGCAGGCGATTTCCAGTTGCCGCCCCGCAATGCCCCCTCATGGCCTGCCGGATTGTCCGGAAGCCGGAGGGAAAATCACCGATTCATGTGGCGGAACCAAGGCAGAAAGCACGGAAACGGCCCTCTGTCTGGCGGATATCCGCCCGCTCGTGCTAAGGGAGAAGCACCGGAATTTCCGAAACCCGAGAAACAGACAAGACTTGGAGGGAGACGATCATGAAAGCCGTGCTGTGCAAGGAATATGGCCCGCCGGACAGCCTCGTGATCGAAGAGGTGTCGAGCCCGGAGCCGAAGAAGGGCGAGGTTCTGCTCGAAGTGCATGCGGCGGCGGTCAATTTCCCGGACGTCCTGATCATCGAGAACAAGTACCAGTTCAAGCCGCCGCTGCCCTTCTCGCCGGGCGGCGAGGTGTCCGGCATCATCGCCAAGGTCGGCGAAGGCGTCACCAAGGTGAAGGTGGGCGATCGCGTCATCGGTTCGTGCGGCTGGGGCGGCTTTGCCGAAGAGATTGCGCTCGACGAAGCGCGGGTGACGCCGCTCCCGGACGAGATGGACTATGTGACGGCATCCGCCTTTCTCATGACCTATGGCACGTCGCATCATGCGCTGAAGGACCGGGCTCATCTGAAGCCCGGCGAAACGTTGCTGGTGCTGGGTGCTGCGGGCGGCGTCGGTCTTGCCGCCATCGAGCTTGGCAAGGCGATGGGGGCGCGCGTGATCGCGGCCGCGTCGTCGGAAGACAAGCTTGCCGTCTGCAAGGAGCATGGCGCGGACGAGACGATCCTCTATCCCGCCGGCGCGCTCGACAAGGATGCGCAGAAGGCGCTGACAGACAAGATCAAGGAACTGACGGGCGGGCAGGGCGCAGATGTTGTGTATGACCCGGTCGGCGGCGACTATTCGGAAGCGGCGCTTCGGGCGACAAACTGGGAAGGGCGCTTTCTGGTGGTCGGATTTGCGGCCGGTCCGATCCCGAAAATTCCGCTGAATCTCGCGCTTCTCAAGGGCTGCCAGATCGTTGGCGTGTTCTGGGGCGCGTTCACGGGACGCGAGCCGAAGCGCCATCAGGAAAACCTGAAAGAGCTCATGACGTGGTTCAAGGAAGGCAAGCTCCGCCCCCACGTCTCCAGGACCTACAGGTTCGAGGAGGCGGCGCAGGCGCTGAAAGACATGGCGGCGCGCAAGGTGAAGGGCAAGATTGTCATCGTACCGTCACGGTAACGTCACGAAACGGCGAAGCGGGGATAAATGCGCATGAGGGGTAGCGCAGGATGAGGCGGGCATTCGTGACGCTCGGCATCGCGTTCGGCATCGCCGTCGTCGCGCTGTTTGCCTTTCTCATTTATGTGCTGCTCGCCTCGGGCGACCCGAAATACTGGGAAGGGGAGATCGCGGCTTTCGAGCGCCGCGATGTCTCCAACCCGCCGCCCGAGAACGCCGTGCTCTTCGTGGGCGGACGCGATCTGAGGCTGTGGTCCTCATTCGCCGAGGACATGGCCCCCATCACGATTATCCAGCGCGGCTTCGGGGGGGCGCAGCTTTCCCACATCAATCATTACCGCGCGCGCATCGTGCTGCCCTACGATCCGCGTGCGATCGTGGTCATGGCGGGCGAGGCGGATCTGTCCGATGTGCGCGGAAGGCGGCCCGAAGACCTGCTTGACGACTTCCGGACCTTCGCGCTGTCGCTGCGCGCGGAGGGCGAGAAATCCCCGATTTATTTCGTGTCGCTCAGACCGGCGCCCGCCCGCGAGAAACGCTGGTACGGCCAGCAGCGCGCCAATGCGCTGATCGCGGATTATGTGCGTGGCGAGAGGGACATGTATTTCATCGACGTGTCTTCGGCCATGGTCGATGAACAAGGCAATATCCGCGAAGACCTCTATCGCTGGGACGGGATCACGCTCAACGGCAAGGGATACGAAACGCTTGGCCCGATCATCCGCCAACGGCTCATCGATGCCGGTTATGGCGGTCTTCGTTCGAGCCGCTGAAGAATAAAAGAGAAAAGATACAGGGAGAGAGACGGTGGAGAATTTTTCCAGGGAAACGGAGGCGGGTGCGCTTCACGGCAGCTATGATGCGAAGTTCAAGGCGGTTGCGGACGCCTTCATCGAGAATTTCGAGACGCGCGACGAAGTGGGCGCGAATGTCGCGATCACGCTTGAGGGCAAGACCGTCGTCGATATCTGGGGCGGCAGGAAGGAGCCTGGCGGCGCGGCGTGGGAGAAGGACACCGTCTCCATCGTCTTCTCCTGCACCAAGGGCGCGGCGGCGCTTTGCGCGCATATGCTCGCAGACCGGGGCAAGCTCGATCTCGATGCGAAGGTCGCGGACTACTGGCCGGAATATGCGAAGAACGGCAAGGAAGAGACGACCGTCTCGATGATGCTCGACCATTCGGCCGGGCAGCCGCATCTCCGGACGAAGCTCAAGGACGGCGCCTATTACGACTACGGCTACATGGTGAAGCTTCTGGAAGAGGAAGAACCCTTCTGGAAGCCCGGTGTGCGCAATGGCTATCACGGCCTCACCTTCGCCTGGACGGCCGGCGAGGTCGTGCATCGCGCGGCGGGCAAGCGCATGGGCCGGTTTTTCGCCGATGAAGTGGCAAAGCCGCTCGGTCTCGATTTCCATATCGGTACGCCGGAAGAAGTCGAGAAGCGCATTGCGCCGATGATCTTCGCCGGGCCCGATCCGGCGGCGATGAACTCCAAGTTCACGCAGGCGCTGATGAACGATCCGGCAAGCCCGGCGCATCTCTTCCTGCTCAATGGCGGCAACGCCAATTTCAATTCGCGCGAGGCCCATGCCGCCGAAATCGGTTCGGCGAACGGCATCACCAATGGACGTGGTCTGGCGGGCCTCTATCAGCCGCTCGCGAATGGTGGCGGCAAGCTCGCCGGCAAGGACACGCTCGCCCGGATGGGCCGTGTCGCCACGGCGACGCATGAGGATGCGACGCTTCTCATCCCGACGCGTTTCGCGCTCGGCTACATGAAGTCGATGGACAACCGCAAGCTCAAGAACGAGCCGAACTCTTCCTGCATCATGGGCGATGCGGCGTTCGGCCATGCCGGCATGGGCGGCTCGCTCGGTTTCGCCGATCCGGAAGCCCGGATGAGCTTCGGTTACAACATGAACCGGATGGGCTCCGGCATCCTGCTCAACGACCGCGGACAGGCGCTGGTCGACGCGGCCTATCGTTCGCTCGGCTATCGCTCGAATGCGAGCGGCGTCTGGGCGATGTAGAGGAAGACAAGCCGGCGTCCACCGAACTTCGTTCATCCCAACGGTCCGGCCCGCCTTTGCAACCAAATGGCGGGCCGTTCACGTTCCGGCTGAATCGGCGAGGAAGAGAGACGTGGATGGCCCGAATAAATCCACTGCTGTCCGGTTTAAATTTTTCCGGGGCGGTCCAAGACTTTGACTTTGCGGGCGAAACGCCTGTTCGCCAGCACTCGGGACTCGGAACCGCGAAATCGGGTTTACTGGATCACCCGGATGTTTTGATCGGCTCCGAATTCAGAAAGCCGGGCCGTTTTCAAAACCCAAAGCCGTCATGGCCCGCTTTATGCGGGCCATCCACGTCTTTGCGGCGCGGAAGGCAGGAAAGAAAGACCCCGGCTTTCGCCGGGGCAGGCGTGGATGACCCGCCAAAAAAGTTT
>JACIYQ010000010.1 GCA_014359855.1 Parvibaculum sp. | reverse complement strand
CCCACCAAGTCGCCGGATTACGATGCCATTTCGCCAACCGGCGTGCCGCTCGTGCCGGATGAGGAGGCTGGCATGAGTTTCTCGCCCTGGCTCTGGGCGCCCCTGCTGATAATTGCCCTCATTTTGCTGGTTTGGTTCATCGGGATTTGAGGGGCCGGTCTGCTTGCGCTTGACGGCGGCAGGCCGACAGTCGAGACTCTTGAAAACGCAGCGGAAGCCTAATTCCGCCAGAGACCCAGCCAATTCAGGGAGGTAGTCGCATGCCCGTTGTGTCCATGACGGTCAACGGCAAGCCCGCAAGCGCCGATGTCGAGGCGCGCACGCTGCTTGTCCAGTTCATCCGCGAACAGCTCGGGCTTACCGGCACGCATGTGGGCTGCGACACCAGCCAGTGCGGCGCCTGCGTCGTGCATGTGGACGGCCGCGCCGTGAAATCCTGCACCATGCTCGCCGCGCAGGCGGAAGGCGCGGAAATCGTCACCATCGAAGGCCTGGCGAAGAACGGCGAGCTGCACCCCGTGCAGGCCGCCTTCCGGGAGCATCACGGGCTTCAGTGCGGTTTCTGCACGCCGGGCATGATCATGACCGCGGTGGACATGATCCGCCGCAAGCCGGACCTCGACGAGGAAACGGTGCGCGACGAGCTCGAGGGCAATATCTGCCGCTGTACCGGCTACCACAACATCGTGAAGGCGATCCTCGCCGCATCTCGGGAGATGCGCTGACGGCGAGAAGGGAAAATTTCACATGAGGAGGAAATCCAATGTCGGACGCAGCATCTGGAGAAGGCATAGGCCAGCCGGTTCGCCGCAAGGAAGACTTCCGCTTCATCACGGGTAACGGCCACTATACCGACGACATCAGCCGCCCGCGTCAGACCTGGGCTTATTTTCTTCGTTCGCCGCATGCCCACGCCCGCATCAAGTCGATAGATACCTCGGCGGCAGAGGCCGCGCCCGGTGTCGTCGCCATATTCACCGGCCGTCATGTTGCCGATGACGGGCTGGGCGGCCTCATCTGCGGCTGGACCGTCACCTCGAAGGACGGCACGCCGATGAAGGTCGGCCGGCACCCGATCCTCGCCCTCGATACCGTCCGCTATGTCGGCGATCACGTTGCCATGGTCGTTGCAGAAACGCTTGCCGATGCCCGCGCCGCGGCGGAGCTGATCGACGTCGACTACGAAGCGCTTCCCGCCGCCGTTTCTCTCTCCGCGTGCCAGAGCGCCGGCGCGCCCCAGGTTCATCCCGAAGCGCCGCGCAACACCTGCTTCGAATGGGAACTCGGCAATAAGGCAGAAACCGACGCAGCCTTTGCGAAAGCCGGCCGTGTCGTGAAGCTCGACCTCAAGAACAACCGGCTGATCCCGAACGCCATGGAGCCTCGCGCCGCCCTCGGCGAGTTCGACAAGGGCACGGGCATCTACACGCTCCACACAACGAGCCAGAACCCGCATGTGGCGCGCCTCGTTCTCTCCGCTTTCGTCGGCGTCGCGCCGGAACACAAGCTTCGCGTCATCGCGCCCGATGTCGGCGGCGGCTTCGGCTCCAAGATCTTCATCTACGCCGAAGAGACAGCCTGCGTCTGGGCCGCCGCAAAAGTCGGCCGCCCGATCAAATGGACAGCCGACCGCTCGGAAGCCTTCCTGTCCGATGCTCACGGCCGCGATCACCTGAGCCACGCCGAACTCGCGCTCGACAAGGACGGCAAGTTCCTCGCTCTGCGCGTGAAGACCGTCGCCAATCTCGGCGCCTATCTCTCGACATTCTCCGCCTCCGTGCCGACCTACCTCTATGGCACGCTGCTCTCCGGCCAATACGACATTCCCGCGATCCATGTTGAGGTCGATGGCGTCTACACGCATACGGCGCCCGTCGATGCCTATCGCGGTGCGGGCCGGCCCGAAGCGACCTATCTCGTCGAGCGCATCGTCGAGACGGCGGCGCGCGAAACCGGCATCGATCCCGCCGAACTCCGTCGCCGCAACTACATCCGCACCTTCCCCCACCAGACACCTGTCATCATGAACTACGACACGGGCGACTACGAAGCATCGCTCGCCGCCGCCATGGAGGCGATCGACTACAAGGGCTTCCCTGCCCGCAAGGCGGAAGCGGCAAAGCGTGGCAAGCTGCGCGGCATCGGCTTCTCCTCCTACATCGAGGCCTGCGGCATCGCCCCGTCCGCCGCCGTCGGTTCGCTCGGTGCCGGTGTCGGCCTCTGGGAGAGCGCCGAGGTCCGCGTGAACCCGACCGGCAATGTCGAAGTCCTTACCGGCTCGCACAGCCACGGCCAGGGTCACGAGACGACCTTCGCCCAGCTCGTCGCCTCCCGCCTCGGCGTGCCCCTCGCCAATGTCGAGATCGTCCATGGCGACACGGACAAGGTGCAGTTCGGCATGGGCACCTACGGCTCGCGCTCCGGCGCCGTCGGCATGAGCGCCATCGTGAAGGCACTCGACAAGATCGAGGCAAAGGCGAAAAAGATCGCCGCGCATTTGATGGAAGCCGCCGTTGAAGACATCGTCTTCGAGAATGGCACCTTCACCGTGCAGGGCACGGACAAGTCGCTCGCCTGGGCGGAACTTTCGCTCGCCGCCTACACGGCGCATGGATTTCCCTCGGGCGAGATCGAGCCCGGCCTCAAGGAAGGCGCTTTCTACGACCCGGTGAACTTCACCTTCCCCGCCGGCTGCCACATCTGCGAGGTCGAGATCGATCCCGATACCGGCATCGTGAAGATCGCGAAGTTCGTCGCCGTCGACGATTTCGGCACCGTCATCAACCCGATGATCGTCGAAGGCCAGGTTCACGGCGGCATCGCGCAGGGCATCGGCCAGGCGCTGCTGGAGCACGGCATCTACGATGTGGACTCCGGTCAGCTCATCACCGGCTCCTACATGGACTACTGCATGCCGCGCGCGGACGACCTGCCGAGCTTCGACCTCGGGTTCACCACCACCATCTGCCCGTCCAACCCGCTCGGCATGAAAGGCTGCGGCGAGGCAGGCGCCATCGCTTCGCCTCCCGCCATCATCAATGCCGTAACGGATGCTCTCGGCATCCGCGACATCGAAATGCCCGCAACGCCCGCGCGCGTCTGGACAGCACTCCAGTCCGCCACCCCGCGCGCAGCCGCCGAATAAGGATTCGAGCAGTCCTAAAATTTGAAGGCTATTATTACATGGATTTTTTCTGGCTTATTGTTGTTGCGGCACTGTTCCTTTTCGGGAGCTTGGGATGGTCGTTGTATAAGCAAGAGCATGAAATCGAACACTCCGACTCCATCTCAGATTCATCCGCCCCTTTAACATCGTCTAATTTTGATTACGCACAAAGAGCGAAAGGATGGCTTATCGGCGTTGTTGGCTTCGTGATTGGGTGTTTGATTGCTGTGGCTTTCGAGGTTCTTCTCATCGGCATTGCAAATGAGGTTTTCGATGCCAGATTTGTACCGCGGGGATTGGGTTGGATTATATTCATTGGTGTCGGCGGTATCATGTGCGCCCGTCTCGCCCGCTCAATGGCAGAACAAAATCCTATGACGTCGTCCATCGCAGAGTTTGTTCGCGAAGCTCCGGATCGCAGCACTACATTTCTTGCCAGTATTGGCCGAAGCGAAGCTTGGCGCGGCGCTGCCATACTGGCAATCATTGTAGTGTCAGTGGTCGTCCTGGCGATAGTCCTAAGCTAGAAACTAATAACTTAAGGATATAAAGCTATGTACCAGTTCAACTACGAGCGCCCGAAGACGCTGGCCGATGCCGAGGCGCTTCTCGGCAAGGCGGACGACCCGAAAATCCTCGCTGGCGGTCAAACGCTGATCCCGACGCTGAAGCAGCGTCTCGCCATGCCGAGCGACGTGATCGACATTGGCGGCATCGGGGAACTCGATTTCATCCGCGCCGAGGGCGATGCCGTGATGATTGGCGCCGCAACCCGCCACGCGACGGTCGCGCAGTCCACGGATGTGAAGAAGAACAACCCGGCGCTCGCCGCGCTTGCAGGCGGCATCGGCGATCCTGCCGTCCGCCACATGGGAACGCTGGGCGGCTCCATTGCGAACAACGACCCGGCGGCCGACTACCCCGCCGCCTGTCTTGGCCTCGACGCGAAGATTCACACGACGCGGCGCCTCATCGAAGCCGACGAATTCTTCAAGGGCATGTTCGAGACGGCGTTGCAGGACGGCGAGATCATCAAGGAAGTGACATTTCCACATCCGGAAAAAGCGGCCTATATGAAGTTCCGCAACCCCGCCTCACGCTATGCGATGGTCGGCGTCTTCGTTTCGAGAGGCCCATGGGGCATTCGCGTCGCGGTCACAGGCGCTGGCCAGAACGGCGTCTTCCGCATCGCCGAAATGGAAGAGGCGCTCGCGAAGAACTGGTCGCCGGATGCCGTGGCAAACATCAAGGTGCCGGCCTCGGGCCTCAACAGCGATCTCCACGGCACCGCCGAATACCGGGCGCATCTCGTCACCGTCATGGCGAAGCGCGCCGTTGCGGCTGCCGGATAACCTGACAAAGAGGCCCGCCGGCCCGGATTGAGCCCATGACGCTACCCGCCAATATCGACGAAACGGTCGAGCTTCTCGCGCGCGGCAATTACGTCGCCGGCCGCTCGCTCGCGACCGTCATCTTCCTCGCGCTCAAGATGGGCCGCCCCCTTCTGCTCGAAGGCGAGGCAGGCGTCGGCAAGACCGAGATCGCGAAGGTGCTGGCCGATGCGCTCGGCCGCCGCCTCATTCGCCTGCAATGCTACGAGGGCCTCGACACGGGCGCCGCGGTTTACGAATGGAACTATCAGGCGCAGATGATCGAGATCCGCCTCGCGGAAGCCGAAGGCGTCGGCGACCGCACGGAACTTGGCAAGGATGTCTTCTCCGAGCGCTTCCTCATCCGCCGCCCGATCCTGCAGGCGCTCGAACCCGCCGTCGAAGGCCCGCCCGTCCTCCTGATCGACGAGCTTGACCGCACCGACGAACCTTTCGAGGCCTATCTTCTCGAAGTCCTTTCCGACTTCCAGGTGAGCGTCCCCGAAATCGGCACCATCAAGGCGGAGCATCCGCCCATCGTCATCGTCACCTCGAACCGTACGCGCGAAATCCACGATGCCCTGAAGCGCCGCTGCCTCTATCACTGGGTCGATTATCCGGATGCGGAACGCGAGCTCGCGATCCTGAAGTTGAAGGCGCCCGGCACATCGGAAAAACTCTCCCGCGAGATCGTCTCCTTCGTGCAGAAGCTGCGCGGCCTCGATCTCTACAAGAACCCGGGCATCGCCGAGACCATCGACTGGGCGGAAGCCTTGACGGCGCTCGATGCCGTTTCCCTCGACAGGCAGTCCGTCAACGACACGCTGGGGGCGCTCCTGAAATATCAGGACGACATTGCCCGTGTCGCGGGCAGCGAGGCCGCACGCATCCTGGAGGAAATCCGGATGGCCGCGGCGGCGGAATGACATGGAAGCCTCTGCGGGCCGCCTCTCCGAAAACATCCTTCATTTCGCGCGCGTCCTGCGCCGCGCCGGTCTTCGCGTCGGCCCTCGTCAGGTACTCGACGCTGTTGAAGCCGTCGAAACGGTAGGCATCGGCACGCGCGAGGATTTCTACTGGACGCTCCACGCAACGCTGGTGAAGCGTCACGAGGAGCAGGAGCTTTTCGCCCAGGCGTTCCACGTCTTCTGGCGCAACCCGAAGCTCCTCGACAAGATGATGTCCCTGATGCTGCCGGAGGTCGAAACGCCACCCGGTGCCACCGAGGAAGAAAAAAGCCGCCGCCTCGCGGAAGCGCTCTTCGGCGAAGGCCCCGAACGCATCGAGGATGAACCCGATATCGAGATCGACCGGAGCGAAACCTTCTCGAAGGAAGAACTGTTTCGCACCCGGGACTTCGAAAAGATGTCTATGGCGGAACTCGCGGAAGCAAAGGCCGCCATCGCCCGTCTCCGCCTGACGCTGGACGAGACCCGCACGCGCCGCACGAGGTCGGCCGCGCGCGGTCATCTGGTCGACATGCGGGCCACGCTCCGCGCGACGCTCCGCTCAGGTGGCGTCATCCCGCTGAGGCGCCGCGATTACCGCCGCCGCCGTCCGCCGCTCGTCGTCCTTTGCGACATATCGGGTTCGATGTCGGCCTATGCCCGCGTCTTCCTTCACTTCCTCCACGCCCTCACCAATGACCGCGACCGGGTGCATGTCTTCCTCTTCGGCACCCGGCTGACGCATGTCACCCGCGAGATGAAGCACCGCGATGCCGACGAGGCGCTCGCCCGCGTCGCCGCCCGTGTCGAGGACTGGGACGGCGGTACCCGCATCGGCGAGACATTGCACCGCTTCAATGTGGATTGGGCGCGCCGGGTGCTGGGGCAAGGCGCCACCGTCCTCCTCGTCACCGACGGGCTGGACCGTGATGCGGGCGAAGGCGTGGAGCCGGAGATCGCAAGGCTCCATCGCAGCGCCCGCCGCCTCATCTGGCTGAACCCGCTGCTCCGCTACGAGCGCTTCGAGCCGAAGGCCTTGGGGGTGAAGGCGATCCTCCCCCATGTGGACGAGTTCCGCCCCGTCCATAACATCGCCTCTCTTGCCTCTCTGGTCGAAGCGCTGTCCGATGCCCATATCGGCAGGAAGCCCGAAAGGTCCGGCAGGAGGCAAGCTGCATGAGCGAAACCCTGAACCATGATCGCGTCCTTGAAGAGGCTGCCCGCTGGCAGGCCGAGGGACGCAAGGTGGCGCTCGCCACCGTCATCGAAACCTGGGGTTCGGCCCCTCGTCCGGTCGGCAGCCAGCTTGCGATCCGCGACGACGCGATCTTCGTCGGCTCCGTCTCCGGCGGCTGCATCGAGGGCGATGTCGTGACACGCGCCCTCGACGCGCTCCAAACCGGCAAACCGGAAATCATCGAATATGGCGTCTCGGACGCCATGGCCTGGGAGGTCGGGCTCGCCTGCGGCGGCCGCATCCGCGTCATGGTCGAGCCGGTGACGGGCTGACATGGAAGCGCCGATCCTCCAGCAGCTTGTCCGAGACCGCGCCGAAAAGCGCACTGTGGTGCTCGCCACAAGGTTAACAAATGGAATCCAGAAACTTGTTTATCCAACTGATAAACAAGAAGAAAACTGGTTAATTAAAGCTGTATCTCAAGTCCTCGCCAGCGACCGCGCCGCAGTCGTCGAAGGGCCGGACGGCGACTGGTTCCTCAACCCCTTCAACCCGCCGCTCCGCCTGATCCTTGTCGGCGCGGTCCATATCGCGCAGCCGCTCGCCCTCATCGGCTCGCTCACCGGTTACGACGTAACGGTCATCGACCCGCGCACTTCCTTTGCCTCCGCCGAGCGTTTCCCGGATGTGGCGCTCGTCACGGATTGGCCGGACGAGGCCATGGCCACCCTCGCCCCCGACGCCCGCACCGCCATCGTCACCCTCACCCACGATCCGAAGCTCGACGACCCGGCGCTCCACGCGGCGCTCCGGAGCCCCGCCTTCTATATCGGCTCGCTCGGCTCGAAGAAGACCCATGCCGCCCGCGCCGCCCGCCTCGCGGAGGCCGGCTTCGCGGAAGACGATATCGCCCGCATCCATGGCCCCGTCGGCCTTTCCATCGGCGCGAAGAGCCCGGCGGAAATCGCCATCTCCATCATGGCCGAGATCACGGAGACGCTTCGCAGATGATCTTCGGCGACATGACACCGGACGAGGCCGAGGGCGCCATCCTTGCTCATTCGCAGAGGACAGGCGGCGGCACCTTCAAGAAGGGCCGCGTCCTGACGCGCGCCGACATCGCGGCGCTCAAGGAAGCTGGCGTCGGCCATATCGTCGCCGCGCGCCTCGAACCTGACGACGTGCCGGAGGATGAAGCCGCCGGCACGCTTGCCGCCGCCCTTGCGGGCTTCTCCGTCCGCGCCTCCGCGCCATTCACGGGCCGCGCCAACCTCCATGCCGAAACGGCAGGTGTCATCGAGATCGACCCGGAGCGCATCGGCGCCATCAACCGCATCGGCGAGGCGCTGACCGTCGCCACCGTCATGCCCTTCGAGACCGTCGCCGAGCACCAGATGCTCGCCACCGTGAAGGTGATCCCCTTCGCCGTCCCCCGCGCCGATCTCGACAAGGCGCTCGCCATCGCCCGCGACGGCCCCGCTCCCGTCACGCTCCACCGCTTCGAGCCGCGCCAGGCCGGTCTCGTCGCGACGCAGCTTCCGGGCACAAAGGAAAGCGTCCTCGGCAAGAGCCGCGCCATTCTCGATGCCCGGCTCGACGCCATGGGAAGCCGCATCGCCCGCGAAATCCGCGTGCCGCATGACATCCGCGCCGTCGCCGACGCGGTAAAGGAACTCGCCGGGGACGGCCTCTCCCCCATCCTCGTTTTTGGCGCCTCGGCGACGGTCGACCGGCGCGACGTGGTCCCGGCGGGCATCGTGCTCGCAGGTGGCGACGTGCTGCATTTCGGCATGCCGGTCGACCCCGGCAACCTGCTGCTCCTCGCGCGCCTCGGCGAGACGCCTGTCATCGGCCTTCCCGGCTGCGCCCGCTCGCCCAAGCTCAACGGCTTCGACTGGGTGCTCGCCCGCCTCGTCGCGGGGCTCGACGTCACGCCACAGGACATAACGGGAATGGGCCTTGGCGGCCTCCTGAAGGAAATCCCGACGCGGCCCCAGCCCCGCGAAGGTGCCGCCACGCCCGGCGCCCGCGCACGCATCGCAGCCCTCGTCCTCGCGGCCGGCCGCTCCACCCGCATGAAGAGCGAAGACGCGGGCGTCCCGAGCAAGCTACTGATGCCGCTCGACGGGAAGCCGATGGTCGCGCATGTCGTCGATGCCGCGCTCGCCAGCGGCGCCGCGCCCGTCATCGTCGTCACCGGCAATGCGGACGTGCAAGTCCGCGCCGCCCTCGCGGGAAAATCCGTCACCCTCGTCCACAATCCGGATTACGCCGAAGGCCTCTCCACCTCGCTGCGCGCCGGCCTCGCCGCCCTGCCCGAAGAGACGGACGGCGCCCTTGTCTGTCTCGGCGACATGCCGGACATCCGCAGCGCCCATCTGGAGAAACTGATCGCCGCCTTCGATCCGGAAGAAGGCCGCACCATCTGCGTGCCGACCGTTTCGGGCAAGCGCGGCAATCCCGTCCTCTGGGGCCGCGACTGGTTCGACGCGATGATGGACGTGAAAGGCGACACCGGCGCGAAGCACCTGATCGGCGAAAACGCCGACGCCGTCTGCGAAGTCCCCATGCCCGACGACGCCGCACTCACCGACATCGACACGATAGCTGACATCACCACGCGAGAAAAAAAGATTCAAAGGTGAGCCAAGCCTCTACGGCTCCAGCAGTTTAGAGGTTTCCACATACATCTCGCCGCGCCGAGTAATTTGGTACATGTCACCATCTTCGTGAATCATATCTTTGACGTTCGCTAGGTGTCTTAAGGTACGTCTCAGGTTGGCCC
Organism: Parvibaculum sp.; assembly: GCA_014359855.1. GTDB lineage: Bacteria > Pseudomonadota > Alphaproteobacteria > Parvibaculales > Parvibaculaceae > Parvibaculum. Next base: position 8,708 of record JACIYQ010000010.1, on the reverse strand, counting down.
TCATTTTGGGCCTGACCCAAGACTTCACCTCCTCAAATGAAGCCCCTGAACCAGCTCTTTGATAAAGCAAAACCAGACAACAACCGCTGGCACTTAGGTCAGGGTTCAGAACCTTTAGGACATCGCCAAACTCTTGAATGACGGGCGCCTTCTTTGTTACGAGAGCCTCCACCATCTCTCGCGCTTCTTCTGGGGGAACGTCGTGATAAAGACGTACCAGCTCCGCTAACACCCAATCGAGAACGCTAATAACCAGCGTCGCGTCTTGAATATTAGGATCGATTCCGTCCGCCAGATGGGCGGCGTCCCGCTTGTTTCGAATGTCATAAACAACACGCAAAGCTCTTGGCACATGAAGACGAATAGAGTCACTGAAAGCGGCAGAGTCCAAATTCATCATTGCACGAATTATCATCTCAGTGTCGAGTTGACGTCCAAGAGGCGTAAACTGACCATTCGCTATATGCTCAAGTATACGAAAGACAGATTCACAGAATCTTCCGCCTTCCACCGCAGAGAGCCGCAACCCACCGAGATAGTAATTCCTTCTAGCTTCATCAAACGCGTCAAGCATCTCTCGAACGAGCCCCGCCGGAAGACTCTTCGAAAGCTGGGATTCAATTTTTGTTCTCAACTAGAACCTCACTATTTCTTCCTTGCAGGTGCTTTGCGTGAGCTCTTTCTAGTGCGACGCTTTGGCTTACCCGAGACCGTCACCTGTGAGGCGACTTCTTGGTCCGGCAGAGCTTCCACAAACTCCTCACCGTATGCGGTAATTTGCTTCTGTCCTTTTCCTGCTTGAGAAAGAAAACCACTCTGCTTGGTGGCGTTATCCACTGCACGAGAAATATTGAACTTCGGACCAGCCGCTTCGGTGTTTAGCTCAGTTATATCCCGAGATTTAAAAGCTGCGACTTGACGGAAGCGGGTCAAGTAGTACGCCAAACACGCGACCCGCTGCACGTCTGACACCGGAGCCTTGCTCTTGACAAATTCTTTAGGAGATACGTCGTCCCCCAATCCTTCTTCACCAGAACTACCCTGTCCTCCACCTGCCTCCGATTCTCTTTTTTGGCTACTACCACGGAGGGTAAGACCCAATCTATTTGCCGCTGTTCCAAGGACCCATTCTTGAGCCTCCGATTCGAGGGCACTAAGCGACTCCAGCACGGACGCCAACGCCGCAATCTCGGATGCGTAAGGATTCTTTTCTGCCATTCGCTGCCTCCAACAACGTTCAAAACGGACAGTGATAAATTTTCCGTTTTGTAACGTAACAGAATTACCTTGAACGTCAAATTTATGAGGTGTTTTTTGATTACGGAATCAAAACGATCCCTGCGTTTCTTGAACCAAGCGACAGCGCCGCACCGTCCCGCGTCACCTCGCCAAGCTCGAACACCGCCTCGCCTGCACCCTCCGGCAGACTGAAGTTCGCCGCTTCGGCACCGAGATTGAATATGCAAAGCAGCCTCTCACCCTCCGCCTCGCGCGTGAAGGCGAGCACCTTTCCTTCCGTATCGAGAAAGCGGATATCGCCGAGCTTCAGCGCCGGATGCGCCTTGCGGAGCGCCACGACTTTTCTCGCATGCGCCAGCACCGAGTTCATGTCCCCCGCCTGCACATCCGCCGCCCGCACCTTGTGATAGTCCGGTATCGGCAGCCAGGGCGTGCCGCTCGTGAAGCCCGCGCCCTCCGGCCCGCTCTCCCACGGCATAGGCGTGCGGCAACCGTCGCGCCCCTTCACCCACGGGAAATAGAGGTCGCCCACCGGATCCTTGATGTCCTTTCGGTCGAGGTCCGTTTCCGGCAGCCCAAGCTCCTCGCCCTGATACATCAGCACCGTGCCCTTGAGCGTGACGAGGATCGTGAGCGCGAGCTTCGCGAGCCGATCGTCGCCCTGCCCCCCGCCCCAGCGCGTCACCGGCCGCACGATGTCGTGATTGGAAAACGTCACGCAGGGAAAGAGATCGGCGAGCGGCGCGAGCAGTTCCTCGTAATATTCGCGGAAGACCGGCGGCTCGAAACTCCAGTCCTCCAGAAAATGAAACGTGTAGCCCGTGTGCAGCCGTTCCAGCCCGCCTGCGTATAGCCCGAGCATTTCCTGCCGCTCGGAGAACTCGCCAAAGGCCAGCCGCTCGTCATATTCCTCCATCACGGCGCGCACGCGCTTCATCGCCCATTCGTTTTCTTCGCGGTTCGCATCGTGAATGTGCTGCTGCAGACGCGGCGCATGCGCCCAGTCCATGAATGTCCGCTTCTCCATCGGCAGCGGCGGATTATCCGTCAGCGCCGCATCGTGCAGATAGGCATTCGCGACATCGAGCCGGAACCCGTCCACGCCCCGGTCGAGCCAGAAGCGCAGCACGTTCATGCAGGCCTCCACCACTTCCTCATTGTGGAAGTTGAGCTTCGGCTGGCTCTTCAGAAACTTGTGGTGATAATACTGCCGCCTGACGGGGTTCCACGACCATGCCGGCCCGCCGAAAGCCGAGAGCCAGTTATTCGGCACCGTCCCGTCTTCCTTCGCGTCGGCCCAGACATACCAGTCCGATTTTGCGTTGGTCGCCGAAAGCTGGCTCTCCTGAAACCACACGTGCTGCTCCGACGTATGCGCGAGCACCTGGTCCACGATGAGCTTCATGCCGCGCTTGTGCGTCGCCGCGACCAGCCGGTCGAAATCGGCAAGCGTCCCCATCTCGGGCGCGACGTCGCAATAATCCGACACGTCGTAGCCGAAATCCTTGTTGGGCGACGGATAGAACGGCGAAAGCCAGATCGCGTCGGCGCCGAGCCCCGCCACATGGTCGATCTTTTCCTCGATGCCCTTCAGGTCGCCGATCCCGTCCCCGTTCGTGTCGCGGAAACTGCGCGGATAGATCTGATAGACGACCGCGCCCTTCCACCACTCAGCCTTGCTTGCCACGCCGCATCCCCTGCTTGTTCTTGATCTTCTTCCCGAGGCAACACAGTCTCACGGCCAGACAAGAACTGACAATCCTGATTTGGCGGGGAAGAATGGCACGCAGCATTCTGATCACCGGCATCGCCCATTTCGTCGGCGGCCCCTCCGCCCGTGCCGCAGATGAAGGCGCAGCAGGCAGGCAAGATATTGTTTCTCTCCGCCGCCTCGGCAAGCCGGAAGAGGCCGCCGCCATCGTCGCCTTCCTGGCGGGCCCCAACGCCGATTTCATCACCGGCCAGTTGATCCCCGTCGCCGGCGGCTGGGCGACCGCACGCTAGCTCGCTAGTTCAGCATCGCAATCGGTGCGAGCGTCGGCCCGATCTCGTCGTGGATCACGAGATCGGCGATCCGGTCGAGCTCCGTCGGCTCGCGATTGAGGATGACGAGCGTCGCCCCGTTCCGCTTTGCGAGGTTGGGAAAACCCGCCGCCGGATAGACCTGCAGCGACGAGCCGATGGCCAGAAACAGATCGCAGCCGAGCGTCGCCTCATGCGCGCGGTTCATCTCTTCCTCCGGCATCGCCTGCCCGAACGAGACCGTTGCCGACTTCACGATGCCGCCGCAAGACGCGCAGTCCGGCGCCGCGCCGGATGCTTCATATTGCGCGCGCACCCAGTCGAGCTCGTAACGCACGCTGCAATCGAGACACTTCGCGTAAGTGCCGTTGCCGTGCAGCTCGATGATCTTTTCGGACGGGATGCCCGACGCCTGATGAAGATTGTCGATGTTCTGCGTGATGACGTGGGCCACCTTTCCCTCGTCCACCAGCTTCGCGATCGCCATGTGCCCTTTGTTGGGCTCCGCCTTCACGATGGTCTTGTCGATCTCGAACTTCCGCCGCCAGGCCTCGGCGCGTATGTCGGCCGAGCGCAGATAGTCCTGGAAATCGATGGGCGCCATCTTCGTCCACAACCCGCCGGGACTCCTGAAATCGGGAATACCGGATTCCGTGCTGATCCCGGCGCCCGTGAAAATCACCACGCGGTAAGCTTCCTCGATGGCACGCTTCAAATCGCGCTGCATTCCCGCTCCATCCCTTTGACCTCCCCTCCGTCATGGGGAATCATGCGTCAATTGCCGAACACATCAAGGATCATCGATGAAATATCTGCACACCATGGTGCGCGTCAGCGACCTCGACAAGTCGCTGGACTTCTATTGCAACAAGCTCGGCCTCGAGAACCTCGGCCGCTTCGATATCGAGGAAGGACGCTTCAGCCTCGTCTTCCTTGCCGCTCCCGGCCAGAAGGACGCGCAGGTCGAACTCACCTGGAACTGGGACGCGGAAGAACTCGGCGAAGGCCGCAATTTCGGCCACCTCGCCTACCAGGTCGACGATATCTACGAAACCTGCGACCGGCTGATGCAGGCCGGCGTCACCATCAACCGGCCGCCCCGCGACGGGCGCATGGCCTTCGTCCGCTCGCCCGACAATGTCTCGATAGAGCTCCTCCAGGCGGGCAAACCTCTCGAACCGCGCGAGCCCTGGGCCTCCATGGCGAACACGGGACGCTGGTGATCTTCCGTGCTATACTTATATTTATGATGCGAATACTGGCTCACACATTGATCGCCGGTTTTCTCGCCCTCTCCGCTTCCGTCGCGGCGGCGGATGAGATCGACGCTGCACCCCGGCCTCAATGGATTTCGCCCCGGCACCGGCAACGAGCTCGACTCCCGCTGGGAGCCTTATGTCCAGCTCCGCAATCAGGATGCCTACTACAACAGGCTTTCTCCCGAGTGGGGCCACTACGACCAGCGAGACCCAGGCCTCGATCCCGCTGAATGCCGCGAGAAGCTGACCGGCGATCCGGACAGCGAAGTCCGCTTCGGCTACGCCGAATGCTACGACCGCGAGGGCAAGAGTTACGTCGTGCCAGGCGGTACGACAGGCAGCTTCGGCGCCTACTGAGAATTCCCTGAGGCCGGGCTGTGTGATCCGGTCCGGCTGGTTTCATCCGATAGCGCAGCCCCGGCCGCAAATCGCGACCGTGACGGAAATCGAGCAGCGGAGGGAAGAGAAGGAGAAAGTGGTACGCCCTAGGGGAGTCGAACCCCTCTTTCCAGAATGAAAATCTGGCGTCCTAACCGATAGACGAAGGGCGCGCACGGCCTCGAAAGGCCAACCGGATACACCGGCCACGAGCGCGCCTTATAAGCGGCGAAGCCGCCTCTGGCAACCCCCGATTTCATCCTGGAAAGCGCGCAAATCCGGTCATTTTCAGGGCTGCGCATCCCGCGTCGGCACGGCGTCCTCGATCGTGAACTGCACGCCCCGCCGCCCCTGCCAGTCGTCGGCGCCAAGCCGCCCGGCGACGTGCAGAAGCCCCGCCCCTTTGTCGAGCAACAGCGCGCCGAGGGGCGACTCCGCCGCCCGGAAGGCGATGCCCTTCAGCCGCCCGCCGTCCTCGCCCGCGAGAACGCAACGCACATGCGCCTTGCCCACGATATCCGCCTTCACCACGCGCACCGAAGGTACAGCGAAGCGCGGCTCGGCATTTCCCGCGCCGTAAGGCCCCGCCTGCTGCAGCAGCTCATAGAGTTCCCGCGTGGCGCCCCGCGCCGCAATGGCACCGTCTAGCTTCAGCGCCTTCGCCTCCGAGGCGAGCATCACATCGCCTTCGAGCCGCTTTGCAAGGAACGCCTCCAGCGCCTCAAGCTTGTCCTCGCGGAGCGTCAGGCCCGCCGCCATCGCGTGTCCACCGCCATTGACGAGAAGCCCCGCTTCGAGCCCCGCCGTCACCGCCCGTCCGAGATCGACGCCGGCAAGCGAGCGCCCCGAGCCCTTGCCCTCACCATTCCGGTCGAAGGCGATGACGAGGCTTGGCCGCTCGTAGCGGTCCTTGAGACGGCTCGCCACGATGCCGATGACGCCGGGATGCCAACCCTTGCCCGCCGCTACGATCAACGGCGGCAAGGCATTTGCCCGCGCGGATGAGAGCCGTTCGTCCACTTGCAGGATCGCCTCTTCGAGCACCTGAGCTTCGATTGCCTGCCGCTCTGCATTCATCACATTGAGTTCTTCGGCAATCGTGCGCGCTTCGATTGCGTCCTCCGTCGTCAGCAGCCTTGCGCCGAGATCGGCCCTGCCGACGCGTCCACCCGCATTCACCCTGGGGCCGAGCAGAAAGCCGCAATGATAAGGCGCCGGCGTGCCGTTCATCCGCGCGGCATCGGCAAGCGCCGCAAGCCCCGTGTTCTGCCTGCGCTGCATGACGCGGAGGCCCTGCGCGACAAAAGCCCGGTTGAGCCCTGTCAGCGGCACCACGTCGCAAACCGTGCCCAGCGCCACAAGGTCGAGCCATTGCATGAGGTCCGGCTCGTCGCGCCCGGCATACCAGCCCGCTTCGCGGAGCGCCCTGTTGAGGGCGACAATGAAAAGAAAGCTCACCCCCACAGCCGCCAGCTGGCCGAGCCCGCTCTTGTCGTCCAGCCGGTTCGGATTGACGAGCGCGAAGGCCGGCGGCAAGGCCGGCTCGGCCTGATGGTGATCGACGACGATGGAAGGAAGCCCGTAATCCGCCGCGAGCCCCAGCGCCTTATGCGCCATCGTTCCGCAATCGACGGTGATGACGAGGTCCACCCCCTCGTCCTTCAGCCGTTTGAGCGCGGGGGCATTCGGCCCATAGCCCTCCCGGATGCGATCGGGAATATAGATGCGTAACTCGCTCCCCGCCGCCTTGAAGAAGCGATAGAGAAGCGCACTGGACGTTGCTCCGTCCACGTCGTAATCGCCGAAAACAGCAACCTTTTCCCCGGCCATGATGGCCGCGGCCACGCGCGTCGCGGCCTTCTCCATGTCGGTGAGTTCGCGCGGGTCCGGCATCAGCGAGCGCAGCGACGGTGCCAGATAGGCTGCACAATCTTCAGGCGCAATGCCCCGCCCCGCCAGCACGCGCGCCACGATCTCGGGCAGTCCCTCGCGCTGCGCGATGGCCAGCGCCAGCCGGTCGTCGGCAAGACGGCTCGCCCAGGCGCGCCCCGTCGCCGAACGATCGACGCCGAGAAAAGGCCTGCCTGCCGTGGTTGAATCCGAATCCATTTTCCTCACCGGGAACCGTCTCGGATCGCGAGCATAGCGCGAGAAAGCCCAGCCCGCTCAACCGGCGGATTTCTAGTGGAACTTGTCGAGGAAAGCGTGGAAGGACTTGAGGTGCCGCACCGTACCCGTCGCCGAGCGCATGACCAGGGTATGGGTCGTCACACCGCCGCGTTCGTGATGAATGCCGTCCAGCAGCCAGCCATCGGTTACGCCCGTTGCCGCGAAAATAACGTCGCCCGACGCCATTTCCGTATGGTCGAACTTCTTGTTGAAGTCCGTCACGCCCATCTTCGCCGCGCGCGCCTTCTGCTCCTCGACGCTCGTCACCAGGCGGCCCTGCATCTGGCCGCCGATGCAGCGCAGCGCCGCCGCCGCAAGCACGCCCTCGGGCGCACCGCCGACACCCATGTAGATGTCGACGCCCGCTGCCGGATCGGTCGTCGCGATCACACCGGCAATATCGCCGTCGGTGATAAGCGTCACTTTCGCGCCCGCCTCACGCACCGCGCGGATGAGATCGGCATGGCGCGGCCGGTCGAGGATACAGGCCGTGATGTCGCGCACATCCACCTTCTTCGCCTTGGCGAGCGCCTTGATGTTTTCGGCCGGGCTCGCATCGAGATCGATGAGGCCTTCGGGATAGCCGCCGCCGATGGCGATCTTGTCCATATAGGTGTCTGGTGCGTTGAGCAGCGTGCCGCCGGACGCCGCCGCCAGCACGGCCATCGCATTCGGCATCGCTTTCGCGGTAAGCGTCGTGCCCTCCAGAGGATCGAGCGCAATATCGACCTTCGGCCCCTTACCCGTCCCCACCTTCTCGCCGATATAGAGCATCGGTGCCTCGTCGCGTTCACCCTCGCCGATCACCACCGTGCCGTCGATATCGAGCACGTTGAGTTCCTTGCGCATCGCGTCGACCGCCGCCTGGTCGGCCGACTTCTCGTCGCCCCGCCCCACCCACAGCGCCGAGCAGACAGCCGCGCGTTCCGTCACGCGCCCCATTTCCAGCGCCAGCATCCGGTTCAGGCCAGGCTTCTTCGCAACCATCTCAAGTCCCCGTTTCTTCGGCCCGTTTTCCGGGCGTCCTGTATCGCAGGCGGCTCAGCGGAGCTCGCCATCCTCTATTCTGATCACAAGTGGCGTGCCCGCCACATCTTCGTGTTTTGCAAGTAAGGCCCGCGCGCGGGCCATCGTGCCTTCGTCGGTTTCATGCGTGATGAAAACGACCGGCATCCGACCGCTCTCGTCGCTCTTGCCGCCGCGCTGCACGATCCGCTCGATGGAGATCGACGCTTCGGCAAGCGCGCGTGTGATTTCGGCCATGCTGCCCGCGCGGTCCACCGCCCTGAGCCGCAGGTAGAACGAGCTTTTATGCGTATCCATGAGCGGCTTCGCCGGCGCCTTGAGCTTCGTCGCAGGCACGATGAAAGGCGGAACGATGAGCCCGCGGGCGACGTCCACGATGTCGGACAGAACGGCCGATGCCGTCGGCCCCTCGCCCGCGCCGCGCCCTTCGAGCACCAGATGCCCCACCCGGTCGCCATCGACCGCAACCGCATTGTAGACGCCGGACACCGCCGCGAGCGGCGTTCCCTCCGGCACCAGCGCCGGATGCACGCGCTGCACGATCCCCGCCTCGCTCTTCTCGGCGATGGCGAGCAGCTTCACCTTGAAGCCGAACTCCTTCGCGAAGGCGATGTC
>JACIYQ010000001.1 GCA_014359855.1 Parvibaculum sp. | reverse complement strand
CGTGGACAAGAGCCCCGAAGGCAGGAGGGGCGGCCCGATAAAGGGGAAGAGGTCGGACGATGGAGTCGTTCCGGGGGCGTTTCACGAACAAGATCGACTCGAAGGGGCGGGTATCCGTTCCTGCGAAGTTTCGTGCCGTGACGATCGCCCAGGGCCTCAATGGCGTGATCCTTTTTCCGCCGCTCAATCCGGGCGCCTTCGTCGAGGGCTGCGGCCCCGCGTTTTCGGACATCATCGACCAGATGCTCGACCGGCTCGATCCCTTCGCGCCCGAGCGCCAGACGCTGGCGGCGGTGCTGATCGGCGAGAGCGCGGAGCTGACCTTCGACTCCGACGGCCGCGTGATCCTGCCAGAGACGCTCCGCAACATCGCCGGCATTTCGGACGAGGCGACCTTTGTCGGTATGGGCCGGCGCTTCCAGATATGGGAGCCGAAGGCCTATGACGCCTATTACGCCAAGGCTCTCGAAGACGCGCAGAAGTATCGTGACTTGCTGCGCTCCCCCTCCGCACCGGGTGGGGGCGGCCAATGAGCGGTACCGGCCAGAGCCATAGTCCTCATGTTCCTGTCATGCTGGCCGATGTTCTCGACGTGTTGAAGCCTCGCGACGGCGGCATTTATGTGGATGGGACCTTCGGGGCGGGCGGCTATACGCGCGCGATCCTCGGTTGCGCAGATTGCGCGGTGCTGGCGATCGACCGCGACCCGAGCGCGATCCTGCGCGGGCGGGCGCTCGAATCCGAATTCGGCGGGCGCCTCACGCTGATCGAAGGCTGTTTCGGCGACATGGAGCGGCTCGTCCGCGCGCTCGGCCACGAGACGGTGGACGGCGTGGTCTTCGATGTCGGCGTGTCCTCCATGCAGATCGACCAGGCGGAGCGCGGCTTCTCGTTCCAGCAGGACGGACCGCTCGACATGCGTATGAGCGGGGAGGGGCCTTCCGCCGCCGATGCGGTGAACCATCTCGACGAAAACGATCTCGCGCGCATCATCGCGGTCTATGGCGAGGAGAAGCGCGCCCGCGCGGTTGCCCGCGCCATCGTGGCGGCGCGCGAGGAAGCGGAACTCCACCGGACGCTCGAACTCGCGGAGATCGTCTCGCGGGTGATTGGCCGCCGCCCTCAGGACAAGATCCATCCCGCGACGCGGACATTCCAGGCGTTGCGCATTTTCGTGAACGACGAACTTGGCGAGCTGGCACGCGGTCTCGCCGGGGCCGAAACACTGCTTCACGAAGGCGGGCGGCTCGCCGTCGTTGCCTTTCATTCGCTGGAAGACCGGATCGTGAAACGCTTCCTTGTCGAGCGGACGGGCCGGGCCGGGCGCGCCAACCGCTATATGCCGGCGAGCGAAGAGATCGAACCTTCCTTCCGTGAGATCGCGCACAAGGCGCGCAAGGCTTCGGAAGCGGAGATCGAAACGAATGTCCGCGCCCGTTCGGCAAAGCTTCGTGCCGCCGAACGCACCGGCGCGCCCGTGGTGCCTCTCGATCTTGCCGCACTCGGCATGCGCAACATGCCATCCTTCCTGGGAGGCGCCGCATGATCCGCGTCATCAATCTTCTGCTGGTGCTCGCCGTGATCGGCCTTTCGGTCGGGCTCTACGACATCAAATATCGCGCCGAGACGGCGGATCGCCATGCGCGCCAGCTCGAAGGCCGGATTGCGAAGGAAGAGGAAGCGATCCGCGTTCTGCGCGCCGAGTGGAGCTATCTCAACCAGCCGGAACGGCTGCAGGAGCTCGCCAAGCGCTACACGGAACTGAAGCCGCTCACCGCCGCACAGATCGGCACTTTCGAGGATGTGCCGATGCCGCATATGGCGGACGAGTTTTATGTGCCGCAGCGCCAACCGCTTGGCGGCTATGCCGGCGTTTCGGCCAGTGGGAGCACCATCCAATGATCGGCTCAGGCATCGGATCGAGGATTGGCCGCCGGACCGACGCCCATTTGCAGGGCCGCTACCTGCCGCCGGGCCATGACGCCATCGCCAAGCCCCGTGCGCCGCGCCAGGGCGGGACGGAAGGCCGGTCACCGTCCCAGCGTCGCATCTTCCTCTCGCTCGCGCTTTTCGCCGCCTGCTTCACGCTGGTCGGCGCCCGGCTCGTCGGCCTTGCCATCATGGGCGGCGACGGCGGAGACAATGTTGCGGTCGCAATCGCTGCGACGCAAATCCACCGGCCCGACATCGTGGACCGGAACGGCGAGGTCATGGCGACGGATATCGCGACGGCGTCGCTCTTTGCCGATGCGCGCTATGTCATCGACCCGGCGGAGACCGCCCGTCAGCTCGTGAGCGTGCTGCCGGACCTCAACGTCCAGGACGTGATGGAAAAGCTCGAAACGGGACGGGCCTTCGTCTGGCTCAAACGCGACCTCACGCCGAAGCAGCAATACGCCGTCCATTATCTCGGCCTGCCAGGTCTCGACTTCCGCAGCGAGCAGAAGCGCGTCTATCCGAATGGAAAGACCGGCTCCAACGTCCTTGGTATGGTCGATCTCGACAATCGGGGCATCGCGGGCATCGAGCGCTACATGGACAAGTCGCTCGGCCGCGCGGATGACACAGGACGGCCCAATTTCGACCGCAACAGCACGCTCATGCTGTCCGTCGATCTTCATGTGCAGCATGCACTGCGCGACGAACTCGAGAAATCGATGACGGAATTCAGCGCGCTGGCCGCGGTCGGCGTCATCATGGATGTGCATACGGGCGAGGTGGTCGCGATGACCTCGCTGCCCGATTTCGATCCGAACGACCCGATGGCCTCATCGGACGAAACGCGGTTCAACCGCGCGACGCTCGGTGTCTATGAAATGGGCTCCGTCTTCAAGGCGGTGACGCTTGCTGCCGCGCTGGACAGCGGGCGGGTCAATCTCGACGGGCGCTTCGACGCGACGCAGCCGCTGCAGGTCGCGCGCTTCAAGATTCACGACTATCACGCCGAAAACCGCTGGCTCTCCGTGCCGGAGGTCTTCGTCCATTCCTCGAATATCGGCACGGCGAAGATCGCGCTTCAGCTCGGCGGGGAAGAGCATCGCCAGTATCTCCAGCGTTTCGGGCTGCTGACGCGGCCGCAGATCGAGTTGCCCGAATCCGGCGCGCCGCTGACGCCCGCGCGCTGGACCGAGCTTGCGACGATCACAACCTCTTTCGGCCACGGCATCGCGGTGACGCCGCTACAGGTCGCGAGCGCCGTTTCGACCATCGTCAATGGCGGCTTCAAGGTGGAGCCGACCTTCCTGCGGCACAACGAGCCGCGGCTCGGCGAGCGGGTGATCTCGGCGGAGACGAGCGCGACCATGCGCGGGCTGTTGCGCCTTGTCGTGATGGAAGGAACCGGACGCAAAGCCGATGTGGCGGGTTATCCGGTGATGGGCAAGACGGGCACGGCGGAAAAGCCGATGAACGGCGGCTATTCGCGCACCAAGCTCATCACCTCCTTCATCAGCGCCTTTCCGGCGAACGATCCACGCTACGCCATGATCGTGATGTTCGACGAACCGAAAGCCACCAAGGAAACCTATGGCTATGCAACGGCGGGCTGGAACGCGGCGCCGGTGACGGCGCGCGTGATCTCGCGCGTGGCGCCGCTGCTCGGCATCAAGCCGGCGACGAAGCCGCAGGAAAGCGATGTGCTGAGGGAGGCGAAGCTCGTCTCCTACCAGACGACGAGCGGACAGTAAATTTCCGGTCCGCTCCAGGTGGAACGGGCGGCGAGGCCAGAAGGCCGATGTTGAGTAAACGGCACGGACAGAATGTTGGGTGACATGCAGCTTGCGGCGTTGATCGGGAAAGAATCCCCGGCGCTTCCCGAAGGGGGAGCGACGGAGATACTCGGCCTGACGGCGGACAGCCGCGCGGTGCGGCCCGGCTATCTCTTTGCTGCGTTGCCCGGCACCAGGCTCGACGGCACGAAGTTCATCGGCCAGGCGCTCGAAATGGGCGCCGCGGCGCTGCTCGTGCCGCAAGGCGCGTCAATCGAAGCGGATGTGCCGGTGATCGCAGATCGCAATCCGCGCCGCCGCCTGGCGCTGATGGCGGCGACCTTTTTCGGCGTGCAGCCGCGCACCATCGCGGCTGTGACCGGCACGAACGGCAAGACCTCCGTTGCGACCTTCACGAGGCAGATCTGGGCGATGCTTGGCGAGCAGGCAGCGAGCCTCGGCACGCTCGGCATCACGAGTCCGAAAGGCGACCGCCCGCTCGGCTATACGACGCCGGACCCGGTGGCACTGCAGGCGGAACTTGCCGCACTGGCGAAAGAGGGCGTGACGCATCTCGCGGTGGAAGCGTCGAGCCACGGGCTTGCGCAATACCGGCTCGATGGAACGAAGCTCGCAGCGGCGGGCTTCACCAACATCACCCGCGATCACATGGACTATCACACAAGCTTCGACGACTACCTTTATGCGAAGCTCCGTCTTTTCGGCGAAGTGATGGGGCCGGGCGGCGTTGCGGTCATCAATGCGGACAGCGCGCAATTCGCCGAGTTCGAGGCCGTTTGCTGGGCCCGCGGGCATCGCGTGATCTCGGTGGGCCGCAAGGGGCGCGACATTTTCCTCGCCGCCGCACGGCCGACGCTTCGCGGGCAGGTGCTCGACATCGTGCATGAGGGCGCCAACTACGAGGTGAACCTGCCGCTGGTCGGTGGGTTCCAGGCGTCGAATGCGCTTGTCGCGGCGGGGCTTGCCATCGGTTGCGGCGCGGAAGCGGCGCAGGTTTTTGCGGTGCTCGAGAAGCTTTCCGGCGCCAGGGGCCGCATGGAAGAAGTGGCGCATCTGCCGTCGGGCGCCTCCGTCTATGTCGATTATGCCCACACGCCGGATGCGCTGCAGAATGTGCTCGAGGCGATGCGGCCGCATACGCAGAAGCGGCTTCTCGTCGTCTTCGGCTGTGGCGGCGACCGCGACAAGGGCAAGCGCCCTATCATGGGCGAGATCGCGGCGAGGCTTGCCGACGCCGTTTATGTGACCGACGACAATCCGCGCAGCGAAGAAGCGGCCGCGGTCCGCGCCGAGGTGATGAAGGGCTGTCCGCAGGCCAGCGAGATCGGCGACCGGGGGCAGGCCATCGAAACGGCGATGCGCGCGCTCGAGAAGGGCGACGTGCTGGTCGTTGCGGGTAAGGGCCACGAGACGGGGCAGATCGTTGGCGACCGGACGATCCCTTTCTCCGATCACGAAGCGATCGAAACGGCGGCTGGAAAGATCGGGGGTGGCGCATGACGACGCCCCTGTGGACGAGTGCGGATGTGATTGCCGCTACGGGCGGCGAGGCTGTCGGCGAAAGCTGGACCGCGAGCGGTGTGTCCATCGACAGCCGTACGCTCGAACAAGGCGATCTCTTCGTCGCCATCGTCGGTGAGAATTCGGACGGTCATGCTCACGTCGAAGGCGCGCTGAAAAAAGGCGCAGCGGCGGCGCTTGTTTCTCATGCGAGCGACGCAATGCGCACGGCGGGGCCGCTTGTGCTCGTGCCGGATACGCTCGTAGCACTCAACGCGCTCGGACGCGCGGCACGCAGGCGGACGCAGGCGAAGGTTGTGGCCGTGACGGGCAGCGTCGGCAAGACGGGTACGAAGGAAGCGCTTCGCCTCATCCTGTCCGGGCAGGGGGCGACCCATGCCTCCGCCGCCTCCTACAATAATATGTGGGGTGTACCGCTATCGCTCGCGCGGATGCCCGCCAATACGCGCTTCGGTATCTTCGAAGTGGGGATGAACCATCCCGGCGAGATCACGCCGCTGTCGAAGCTGGTGGAGCCCTTCGCGGCTCTCATCACGACCGTCGAAGCGGTGCACATGGCCTTCTTCGACAGCGTCGAGCAGATCGCGGATGCGAAGGGCGAGATTTTCGACGGCCTGCAGAAGGGCGGCGTCGCCATCCTCAACCGCGACAATCCGCATTACGCGCGGCTGCGCGCGAAAGCGGAGACGAGCGGCGCGGGGCGCATCATCTCCTTCGGCGAACACCCGGAAGCGGACGCACATCTCGAAAAGGCGGCGCTGAAGGAAGATTGCTCCTGCGTCTCGGCCACGATCTGCGGCCAGCCCGTGACCTACAAGCTCTCGGTGCCGGGGCATCACATCGTGATGAACTCGCTTGCGATGCTTGCCGTTGTCCATGCGCTCGACGCGGACCTCGCCATGGCGGCGCTTGCGATGGCGCATCTGAAAGCGCCGAAGGGCCGGGGCGAACGTCACCGCGTCGAGACGCCGCTCGGTGCCTTCACGCTGATCGACGAGAGCTACAACGCGAACCCGGCTTCCATGCGCGCGGCGCTGGAAGCGCTCGGCCAGTCGAAGCCGGAAGGCAAAGGCCGCCGTATTGCCGTCATCGGCGACATGCTCGAACTCGGGGATGCCTCCATCGAGATGCATCGCGGGCTTGCCGAACCGATCAAGGCGGCGGGCATCGACCTCATTTTTGCGAGCGGGCCGCATATGCGCGAGCTGTTCAAGGCGCTGCCGGCGAGCGTGCAGGGAGCTTATGCGGAAACGTCCGACGAATTCGGGCAGGCGCTCAGCGAGGCGGTGGAGCCTGGCGACGTCGTGATGGTGAAGGGTTCTCTCGGTTCCCGCATGGGACCCATCGTCGAATTGCTGAGGGGGCTCGGCGACGACGAAGGCGAGAGCATAAGGCGCAACAGGGGGGGCAACTGATGCTTTACGATCTTCTCGGCGGC